>DATADA010000001.1:0-5038 GCA_036258775.1 Candidatus Limnocylindria bacterium
GGACGACCTGCGCAGCCAGTTCCCGGTGGTGCGCGAGATCGTGCAGATGATGAACATGCCGATCCGCGAGCTGGACGGCTACGAGGCCGATGACGTCATCGGCTCGCTGGCCAAGCAGGCGACCGCCACGGGCGTCGACACGATGATCGTCTCGGGCGACCTTGACGCGCTCCAGATCGTGGACGAGCACGTCCGCCTGCTCACGACCCGGATGGGCGTCGCCGCCACGGTCATCTACGACCCCCCGCGCGTCATGGAGCGCTACGGGCTCCGGCCGGCGCAGATGCTCGACTACAAGGCGCTGAAGGGGGACACGTCCGACAACATCCCCGGCGTGCCGGGAGTCGGGGAGAAGACGGCGATCCAGCTGTTGCAGCAGTTCGGCTCGCTCGATGAGCTCTACGCCCGGCTCGGCGAGGTGAAGGGCAAGCTCCGCGACCGCCTCGCCGAGCACCGCGAGAGCGCCTTCCTGTCGCGCGAGGTCGGGCGGATCCTCACCGACCTGCCGGTCGAGCTGCGCCTGGAGGAGGCGCGCACCGGTCGCTACGACCGCCGTGCGGTGGCCCAGCGCTTCCGGGAGCTCGAGTTCCGCTCGCTGATCGACCGCCTGCCGCCGTCGACCATCGCGCCGACCGGCCAGGACGCGCCGGACCGCGACCTCCCCGGTGGGCTGCAGCTGTCGCTCGACCTGCTCGGACAGCGGTCCCCGGTGGGCACCGCGGTCCCGTCCGCGGACGGCGACGGGGCGTCACCCGGCGCGGAGCCGGCTGCCCGCCCGGCCGCGCGTCCCGACCCGGTCGCCGACCCGGGCGGCGCGATCGAGCGCATCGACCCCCGCGTGGTGCACAGCGCGGGCGACCTCGAGGAGCTCGAGCGCTGGCTGGCGTCGCATCCGGACGACGTCGCGCTCGGCTGGGCCGGCGGGAGCGGCCGCCCGCTCGAGCGCGAGCTGTTCGGCGTCGCGCTCGCCGCCTCCGACGGCACGAGCTGGTATCTGCCCTGGCAGCCGGCGGACCCGGGAGACGGGGGACCGGCGGGTCCCGATGGGGCCGGTGGGAGCGGGCGCTCGCCGCTCGCCGCGTGGTTCGACGGGCGGCGGCCTCTCGTCGGCCACGATCTGAAGCCGCTCCTCGTGGCCCTCGCCGCGCGGGGCGTCGAGCTCGGCGGCCGCGCCTTCGACACCCTCGTCGCCTCGTACATGCTCAATCCGTCGCTCCGCGCGCAGACCGTCGACGACCTCGCCGCGAACCGGTTCAGCGCCGAGCTGCCCCCGCGTGCGCTGAACCCGGAGACCGGCGCCGAGCAGGCGACGCTCGCCCGTCGGGCCGCCGCCGAGGCGCTCACGGCGCTGCTGACGCGCCCGGCGCTCGAGTCGGAGCTGCGCGAAGCGGGACTCAGCGATCTGTTCGCCGAGGTCGAGATGCCGCTGCTGCCCGTCCTCGTTCGGGTCGAGCTGGCCGGGGTGTGCATCGACGAGGACGCGCTGCACGAGCTGGCGGTGGAGTTCGGCCAGGAGCTCGCCCGGCTGGAGGCCGAGATCTACCGCCACGTCGGTCACGAGTTCAACATCGGCTCGCCGAAGCAGCTCGAGCAGATCCTCTTCCACGAGCTGAAGCTCCCCGCCACGAAGCGGACGCGGACCGGCTACTCGACCGATGCATCCGTGCTGGAGGAGCTGAGGGCGCAGCACCCGGTGGTCGGCCTGATCCTCGAGCACCGCCAGATCGCCAAGCTGAAGTCGACGTACGTCGACGCGCTGCCCGGGCTGGTCGGTCGCGATGGCCGGCTCCACACCACCTACCAGCAGGCGGTCGCGGCCACCGGCCGCCTGTGGAGCATCGACCCCAACCTCCAGAACATCCCGATCCGAACGCCGCTCGGGCGACGGATCCGGCGCGCCTTCGTCGCGGCGTCCGGCAAGCTGCTGCTCGCCGCCGACTACTCGCAGCAGGAGCTGCGGATCCTCGCCCACGTGTCGGGCGACGCCGGGCTCAAGGCCGACTTCGCCGCGCACCACGACATCCACACCGCGGCCGCCGCGCGCGTGCTCGGCGTGCCGCCGGAGGAGGTGACGCCGCACGTCCGCAGCATGGCGAAGATGATCAACTACGGCATCGCGTACGGCATGAGCGACTTCGGTCTCGCCGATCGGTTGAAGATCCCGCGCGAGGAGGCGCAGCGCTTCATCAACGACTACTTCGTCGCCTACGAGGGAGTCCGCCGCTACACGATCCAGATCCGGATCCTGGCGCGCGACCAGGGTTTCGTCTCGACGCTGCTCGGACGACGGCGCTACCTGCCGGAGCTCACCGCCCGCAACAGCGCGCTCCGTTCGGCGGGGGAGCGGATGGCGATCAACATGCCGATCCAGGGCACCGCCGCGGACGGGATGAAGATCGCGATGGTCCGCCTCGACGCCGCCCTGCGGGAGCACGGCCTCCGGTCGCGGATGCTCCTCCAGGTGCACGACGAGCTCGTCTTCGAGACCGATGAGGAGGAGCTTCCCGGGCTCGCCTCGCTGGCGACCGAGATCATGGAGGGCGCGCTGCCACTCGACGTGCCGCTCGAGGTCGACCTCAAGGTCGGGAGCGACTGGGAGCAGATGGACCGCTACGGGCGCGACGAGGCGACTGGCGAATGGCGCCGCGTCCCGCGCTCGGCCGGCCAGGTCGCCGCTGAGGAGGTCGACGAGGCGGTCGCGCTCACGCCGCTCGAGGTCGGCGCCGGGTAGCGGCGGCTGGGTGACGCTGGCGTCGCGAGGCGCGTGGCGGATTCACACCCGGTGACCATTACGCGACCGTAGGGCGGGCGAACCTGCCAGATTTCACAGCCGGTGACCGATAGGCGGCGGAACGCGCGGATCAACCTGCCGAATTCACGCCCGGTGACCGATACGCGGCCGGCTCGCGCGAGAACCGCCGAATTCACGTCCAGTAACCGTAACGGCCGGATCCCGCGGCAGGTGCGCGGATAGCGGTCATGCCATGTGAATCTGCCGACTTCGCGGCGGCCGTGCACCCGCGTCCGTGAGCCGAGCGCCGCTCACGGGGAGGTGGGGCACACTACGAGAATGCCGGAGCTGCCCGAGGTCGAGACGGTCGCGCGCGACCTCCAGCGAGCCGTGGCCGGGGCGGCGATCGCCGGCGCGGCGGTTCGCTGGGAGCGGACCATCCGGCACCCGCAGCCGCCGGAGCGGTTCGTCGCCGAGATCGCCGGCGCGACCATCCGCAGGGTCGGCCGCCGCGCGAAGAGCGTGCTCGTCCACCTCGAGGACGGGCGGGTGATGACCGTCGCGCTGCGCATGACGGGTGCCCTGATCGTGGTGCCACCGGGCGCGCCGGACGACCCGCACGCCCGCGTCGTGTTCCGGCTCACGGACGGCCGAGAGCTCCGCTACCGCGATGTCCGGAAGTTCGGCCGCATCGGGCTGTGGGAGGGCGGCGGACTGGCGCAGCGGCGATCGCGGCGGGCTGTCGACGGGCGCCGTCCGCGCGCCGTCGGCGAGCCGGCGGCACCGTATCGCGTCGGCGAGGTGTTCGCCCGGCACGGGCCTGAGCCCCTCAGCGCCTCGTTCACCGCCGCCCGGCTGGCGGAGCGCCTCCGCGGCCGCTCCGCCCGGCTGAAGACGCTCCTCCTCGACCAATCCTTCGTCGCGGGGGTCGGGAACATCTACGCGGACGAGGCCCTGTGGCGCGCACGGCTCCACCCCCTGCGCGCCGCCGACACGCTCAGCGCCGAAGAGGTGCGACGTCTGCATCGCTCCGTCCGTTCGGTCCTCCGCCAGGGGATCGACCACCGCGGCTCGAGCTTCAACGACTACGTCGGAGCCGATGGCAAGCCGGGGGACAACGCCGAGCGGCTCTCCGTCTACCGCCGCACCGACCAGCCGTGCCTGCGCTGCGGCACGCCGATCAGCCGGATCGTCGTCGGGCAGCGCAGCACGCACTTCTGCCCGCGGTGCCAGCGATGAAGGTCATCGGCCTGACCGGCAACATGGGCTGCGGCAAGAGCACCGTGGCGGGCATGCTGCGGGAGCTCGGGGTCGCCACCATCGACGCCGACGCGCTGACCCGGCAGATCCGCCTGAACGACGCCGAGGCGCGGGAGGCGATCGAGCGGCGGTTCGGGACGGCGGACGCCCGGCGGCTCGCGGCGATCGTCTTCTCGGATCCTGACGCGCTGCGCGATCTCGAGCGCATTCTCCATCCCCGGGTGCGCGGCGCGGTCCGGGTCCGGCTGGCGGAGCTGTCGGAGGCCGGTGCGGCGGTGACGAGCGTCGAGGCGATCAAGCTGCTCGAGTCGCCCCTCGCCGACGCGTGCGACGCGATCTGGGTCGTCCGCTGCAGGGAGGAGGATGCGATCGCCCGCCTCGCCGCGAGCCGCCGCATGGACGAGGGCGAGGCGCGCCGGCGGCTCGCCGCGCAGGGGAGCCAGGAGGCGAAGGTGGCCGCGGCCGACGTCGTCATCGACGGTTCGGCGCCGGTGGCCGAGACCCGGCGCCAGGTCGAGGCGGCGCTCGCCGCTCTGATGTCGGGCGCTGACGCGGGCCGGGCGAAGTAGCGCTGCGGTCAGGGAGCGGCGGTCAGGGAGCGGCGGTCAGGGAGCGGCCGTTGGCGAGGGCTCGGCGCCCGGCGTCCCTTCCGCAGCCGGGACCTCCTCGGGGGCCGGCGTCTCTTCGGCGCTCGGCCGGTTGCCGGCCTCGCTCTCGACGGGGCCCGGAAGCGGGAAGCCGAACTCCTCGATGAGCGAGTCGATCGTGGAGCCGTCCGTCTCCGCGGTCCGGTCGTCCTCGTCCGCGCGCAGCACGAGCGTGAACTGGCCGCCGAGCGCGGTCAGCTCGGAGAGCTTCTCGGCGGTCGCGACGTCGGTCCGAAGGATGTAGATCGTGCCGTTCTTGGCGAGCACATTCAGCTGCTGGAGCGTCACCTTCGTGCTCGGACCGGCGACGACCTCGAGCGCCGCGGCGGCGCCCGGATCGGCCTGCTCGTCCTCGCGCCCGAGCGTCGGGTTCACGCCGAGGGTGGCGATCACGTCGACG
>DATADA010000002.1:0-3432 GCA_036258775.1 Candidatus Limnocylindria bacterium
GCCACCACGTCGTACGGGTGCTCGTTCGGCACGTCGAAGCCGAAGACGCCCGGCCCGTAGTGCGATGGGTATGACATCGGGCACACGTAGTCCAGGTACGGCATCACCGAGTCGGCGCGCTGCCCGATGCCCTGGTCGTCCGGGACGATGAACGGGATCGGAAAGACGTCCGCGGCCAGGAATGCCCGGCTCGTCTCGAGCCGGTCGTGGATGACGCGCAGCACGTGCCGCAGGGCCGGCAGGCGGAACGACTGGAGGTTGGGGAGGTTCGTATCGGCCACCTCGTAGGGGCCGTCGCTGAAGAAGCGGATGTAGTCGAGCTGCACCTCGTCGAACCCCTTGTCCGCGAGGTCGCCGGCGATGGCCGCCGCGTATTCGGCCACGCCGGGCGCTGCCGGGTCGAGCCAGACGCCGCCGATGTTGTCGCGCCAGGGCTCGCCGGTGGCGGCGTTCATCACCGCCAGCTCCGGTCGCGCGGCAGCCAGCGTGTTGTCCTTCATCACGACCATGCGGGCGATGGTGTAGATGCCGCGCTCCCGCAATCGCGGAAGGAGCTCTTCGAGGCGGAAGATCGGCTCGCGGACGGCGCCGGCCTCCACGGCGGCCGGCAGCTCGGTCGCGTAATACAACTGGCCCTCCGTCTCCTTGACGTCGATGACGAGCGCGTTCGCCTCGGTCCGGTCGAGCAGGGCGAGCAGCGCGTCCAGCCGTCCCGGCGTCTCGAAGATGGCTGCCGGTGCGTAGAGCGCGCGCACCTCGAAGCGAGGCAGGGCGACGTCGAGCGTCGTCCGCTCGCCGAGGGGGATCGCGCCGAGCCGGTGACCGGCGCGCTTGTAGATGATGGTGGCCCCTTCCGGCACGCCGCGGAGCTCGTAGCGCCCCGCCGCGTCGGTCCGGACGAGCGTCTCGGAGCCCTCGACGAAGACGCGGACGCCGGCGAGCGGCGCGCCCGCTCCATCGGTCACGATGCCGCCGACGACGTTGGAGCGCAGCTCGACCACGAGCTGCCCCTCGGCCGGGACCCGGCTCGCGCCCGGGTCGAACCCCTCGGCGGCGACCCTCACCGGCGACCCCCGCATGGCGGTGATGGTTGCCGCACCCCGAGCGTCGGCGACGATGGCGTTCCCGTCGACCTCGACGCGCGCCCCTGGGATCGGCCGGTCCGTGCCGCGCTCGACCGCCAGCACCGTCAGCTGGCGCGGGCCCTCGGGGGTCGGGGTCGGGGTCGGCGCGGGAGTCGGGACGAGCGGGACCGGCGCCTGCCCGCACCCGGCGAGCAGCGTCGCCAGGCCGATGGCGGCGAGCGCGGCGCGCAGCGGCGTCACGCCTCCGCGAGCCGTGGAGCCGCCGGGCGGGCTCGGGAGCGAAGCGCGTCGACCACGTCGCGCAGCGCGCCGTCGTGGCGGTACAGCGCCGAGCCGACCACGAGCACCTCGCCCCCGGCCGAGTGCGCGCGGCCGATCGTCTCGTCGTTCACGCCGCCATCCACGCCGATCGGCACCTCGAGCCCGCGCTGCCGGATCGTGTCGCGCAGGCCGCCGAGCTTCGGCAGCACGTCGTCGATGAACTCCTGTCCGCCCCAACCCGGATGCACCGTCATCACGAGCAGCAGGGCAACCCGCTCGAGGTACGGCTCCACCGCGGATGCGGGCGTCTCGGGATTGAGCGCGATGCCCGGCTGCCGCCCGGCGGCGCGGATCGCGTCGATCACGTCCGACGGCTCGTCATCGGCCTCGACGTGGAAGATGATCAGGTCGCTGCCCGCCTCGGCGAAGCGGTCGGCGTAGCGCAGCGGGCGCCTGATCATCAGGTGGGCATGGAACGGCACGGTGGCGTGGCGGCGGATCGCCCCGACCACCACCGGACCCATCGTCAGGTTGTCGACGAAGTGCCCGTCCATCACGTCGAGGTGGACGGAGTCGACCCCGCCGTCGACGGCACGCCCGACCTCCTCGCCGAGCCGAGCGAAGTCGGCGTTGAGGATGCTGGCCGAGATGTGCGGGGCTCGGCTCACGCCGGACGGCGCCGGTGCTGAACGCGCGCTCGCCGCGGGCGGTGCGCCACGCGGCGAGCGGGGAGCCCTGGGCGGCCGGAGCCGTCAGTCACGGCGTCCGAAGATGAGGAACAGGTAGTACAGGAACGTGAGCAGCGCCGTCAGCGCGGCCGCCACGTACGTCCACGCCGCCGCCTTGAGGACGTCGCGCGCCCCCGTCTGCCGCTCGCCGACGAGCCCGAGGCTGTTCACGAAGGCGAGAGCCTTCCCGGAGGCCCCGATCTCGACCGGCAGCGTGACGAACGTGAAGACCACCGCCGCCCCGAAGGCGATCAGGCCGACGAGCGCGAGGCCGGTCAGGTTGAGCATCACGCCGAGGATGATCAACCACGGCGCGATGCCCGAGCCGAACTGCGTCACCGGCACGATGGCCTGCCGCACCGTCATCCACGGGTCGCGCTGTCGGTCCTGCAGCGCGTGGCCGACCTCGTGCGCGATGACGGCTGCGGCCGCCACCGACAGCCCGCTCCCGTGCTGGATCCCGATCGTCCCCGTCATCGGGTCGTAGTGTCCGCTGTCGGGCCGCCCGGCGACGGCCGAGCTGACTCGCAGCACCTTGCCGCGGGGATCGTAGTGGTCGGTGAGCTGGCCGGGGACAGGCTCGATGCGGACGTCGTGGAGGCCCTGGCGGTCGAGCAGCTGGCGCGCGAAATCGAAGGCGTCGAGCCGGATGCCGGAGTCGACCTTCGACCACTTGGCATAGGTCGAGCGGACACGCCACGCGGCCCAGCCGGTGATCGCGATGGTGGGAATCAGGACGAAGAAGATGTACGTCGGGTCGAAGATCATGTGCATCACCTCCTTGAGGCGACTTCGAGTATAGCCGAGGGTCGGCTATGGCTCGGTAACGGTCAGATGAAGACGGCGACACCCGACCCGGCTCGGCACGCGGCGTGCGGGAAGCGCCTCGAGACACGGACGACCGTACGGAGGTATCCCGATGAAGCTGTTCGAAGGATGGCGCTCCGCCGCCGCCGCGCGCCGCGAGGCGGGACGCCGTCTGGACCGTGCCGCCGCGGGACTTCGCGGCGAGGAGCCGAAGGGTGGCCCGCCGGTCGGTGCGCTCGTGCTCGGCGCCCTCGGCGGCGCGTTCGCGGCCTTCCTGCTGGATCCGCAGCGTGGCAAGGCGCGGCGCGCCCGACTGCGCGACCAGAGTGCCGCCGCGCTGCGGCGGGTCGGCCGCCAGACCGAGCGCGTGGGCCGGCTCGTCGGCTCCCGGGTGAGCGGTGCCCAGCAGGCGCTCGCCAACCGCGAGACCGATACCTCCCCCGCGAACGACGCGACGCTCACCGAGAAGGTCGAGAGCGAGCTCTTCAGGGACCCGTCGATCCCGAAGGGGAGCATCAACATCAACGCCGAGAACGGGGTGGTGGTGATCC
>DATADA010000003.1:0-1792 GCA_036258775.1 Candidatus Limnocylindria bacterium
CGTCCCGTACGCCGCGGCCAAGGGCGGGGTGAACGCACTCACCGCCTCGCTCGCGCTGGAGTACGCCGACCAGGGCATCCGGGTCGTCGCAACGGCGCCCGGCGGGATCGAGGCGCCCGAACGGCGGGTCCCCCGTGGGCCGGCGACGGAGAAGACCGAGCAGGAGAAGGAGTGGTACCAGGCCATCGTCGACCAGACGATCGGTTCGTCCCTGATGCACAGGTACGGGACGTTGGACGAGCAGGCCGAACCCATCCTCTTCCTGGCCTCGGACGAGGCGTCGTACATCACCGGGACGCGGCTGCCGGTGGCGGGCGGCGACCTCGGATGACGACAACCAGAGGAGCCGGAGGAGGAGGCGTGACGACCGACTACGTCATGGCCCCGTCGGCGACGCTGTCCGCCGCCCAGCGGGCTGTCGCCGCGGCCATCGAGGAGGCCGAGCAGCTCGCCGTCGACGTGTGCATCGCCGTGACGGACGGTGCGGGTCACCTGCTCGCACTCGCCCGGATGGACCGGGCCCCGCTGCTGTGCATCCAGATCGCCCAGGACAAGGCGTACTCGGTGGCGTCGTTCGGCGGGCTGCCCACGAGCGACTGGTGGCGGATGCTCGAGTCGGAGCCGGCGCTCCTGCACGGGATCGTGAAGACCGATCGCCTGATCGTGTTCGGCGGCGGGATCCCGCTCGTGGCCGACGGGCGGACCATCGGGGCCGTCGGCGTCTCCGGCGGATCGAGCGAGCAGGACGTGCGCATCGCCGAGGCCGGAGCGGCCGCGGTCGGCTGACACCAACCGATCCGATCGAGGAGGAACTGATGACGACGCAGACCTACCTGGCGTTCCAGCAGGACGAGCTCGACAAGAAGTTCGCTTCGGCGCCTGAGCCCTACAACGAGTTCCTGAGGCGCCGCGGGATGTCCATGGGGATGTACATGCTGCCGGCCGGCGGCGAGGACCACCAGCACCCGCACATGTCCGACGAGGTCTACATCGTCCTGAAGGGCCGGGCAACTCTCCGGGTCGCCGACGACGAGCTCGACGTCGGGCCGGGGAGCATCGTGTCAGTCGATCACGGCGAGGAGCACCGGTTCGTCGACATTGCCGAGGACCTGCACATGCTCGTCGTGTTCGCGCCTCCGGACGAGGAGGACTGAGGCTCCGCGCCGCCGATCACGTCCGCCGACCCGAGCGAGAGACGGCAGCGGGAGGGTCGATGTCGGACCCGGCGCCGCAGCAGGGCGGGCAGGACGCGGGGTCCGCGTGGGCGCCTCTTCGGATCCCGACGTTCCGATCGCTGTGGCTGGCGCAGGTCGGCAGCCTGATCGGCACCTGGATGCAGACCGTCGGCGCCCAGTGGCTGCTGGTCGAGGAGCCGGGCGCGGAGGCGCTGGTCGCGATGGTCCAGGTGGCGTCCATGCTCCCGGCGCTGGTGCTGGCGCTGCCGTCCGGGGCACTGGCGGACATCCTCGACCGGCGGCGGATGCTGATCGGGACGCAGCTGTTCCAGGCCTGCGTCGCGACTGCGCTCACCGTCCTGACGCTGGCCGGCCGCATGTCGCCCGCGCTGCTGCTGACGTTCACCTTCCTGCTCGGTTGCGGGATCGCGCTGACCCTGCCCGCCTACCAGGCCTTCATCCAGGAGATCGTTCCGCCCTCGCAGGGCCGGTCGGCGGCGGCGCTGGGCGGGGTGGCGGTCAACGGGGCGCGGGCCATCGGTCCCGCGATCGCTGGGCTGCTCATCGCCCAGGTGGGCGCGGGCGCGGTGTTCGCGCTGAACGCCGTCAGCTACGTC
>DATADA010000004.1:0-1597 GCA_036258775.1 Candidatus Limnocylindria bacterium
AAGGTGAGCGACCGCACCTCGAGGAGAAGCCGGCGGCGTGGCGGCAGTGGCGTTGCGGCAGTGGCCGCGAGGCGGCAGTGGCCGCGAACCGCCCAGATTCACGTGAGGTAGCCGCATCTCGTGGCGATGATGGCGGCCGACCGCGGAAACCGGCGAAATTCACACCCGATGACCGTTACGAGGGTCGATCGCCCCAGCCACGCGCCGTAACGGTCGCTCGGCGTGAATCCGGCAGGATCGGCCCCAGCCACGCGCGGTGACGGTCGCTCGGCGTGAATCCGGCGAGAACGGCCGCGGTGACCGCCCGACCCCTTTTTCGAACGCTTGTTCGGTGCTACAATCGCGGCCCCTGGAGGCGGCCGGACGGTCGCGGACGCCATCGGCCGAAAGGTCGCGTCCGAGGAAAGTCCGAGCTCCACAGAGCAGGCTCGCGGGTAACGCCCGTCCGCCGTGAGGCGAGGACCAGCGCCACAGTGACGATGCCCGTTCCGCGGCGACGCGGAACGGGAGTGAAACGCGGCAAGCTCGAGCCGGAGCAAGACCGAATAGGAGGGCGAGACCCGGCGGCGCGTCGAGCGTCGCCGGAGGAGGCTGCTCGCTCAGCCCTCGGGTAGGTCGCTCACGAGGCGCCGGGCAACCGGTGTCCCGAGATGGATGACCGTCCCCGGCGAGGCGCCGCCGCGTCGGGACAGAACTCGGCTTACAGGCCGCGCTCCAGGGACCTCACTCGTCGTCGGCGTGCCAGATGGTGCGTGCCGTGCAGGCGTTGCAGATCGGCCGCGCCTCGTCCATCGTGCCGAGCGGAAGCGGATGCTCCCGCCCGCCGAGGAGGCACTCGACCCGTACGGACGGCCCATCGCCGCCGGGGACGATCGCGACGTGGCGCACCCTGCAGCGCCGGATGCGACCGGTCCTCGGGATCGGCCTGCGCGAGGGGGGATCGATCGTCTCCGCCACCATCTGAAAGCATCATCTTCGCGCTGAACTGGCGCGGACGCTACGGGGGTCCACGTGGTACCTCAATGGGGCGTTCGTACCGGCCGCCGGGTGGCCCGGGGCGCGCATCCCGGGCGGCGTACCCCGGCGCTAGACTCTGGCCGCCGAGCAAGCGGCATCGACGCCGCGGACGGGCGGGCGAGTCCCGCCCCGAGGAGGGTGGGTGTTCCGACGCAGGGAGAAGCAGGACGCCGAGGCGCGCCGCGAGGAGGAGCGCCGGGCCCTCTTCGCCCGCCTCGCGGAGCGCCCCGAGCACGTCTGTCCCTTCCTCGGGCTGGCGGACGAACGGACCGGGTACCAGCCGGGTGCTACCGACGACCACCGCTGCTATGCCTTCGGCGACCCGGCGCCGCTCTCCGAAGAGCAGCAGACGCGCGTCTGCCTCCAGCGCGGCTACGGCAACTGCCCGCGCTATCTGCGCGGCGTGCTCGTCATCCCCACCGAGGAGCTCGAGGCGCTTCGCCGCCCGACGCCGGCTCCGCCGCCACCCACCCCGACCGCCGCGCCCGCCGCGCGGGCCGAACGACGGCGTCGTGCTCCGGCCCTGCTCGCCGTCCTGCTCCTGCTCCTGGTCGGTGGCGCAGGAGCCGTCGCCTGGGTG
>DATADA010000005.1:0-10466 GCA_036258775.1 Candidatus Limnocylindria bacterium
GCTGGCCCGGCGGGACGCGCTGCGAGCGGAGCTGGCGCGCGCGCGCGAGGAGCTGGCTGCCGCGCGTCAGACGCTCGCCGAGGAGGTCGGCGGCGTCGATCCGATCGCCGACGTGCTCGAACGCGCGGCCGCCGCCGAGGAGAGGTGGCGAGACTCCATCGGGCGGCTGGCGGATGCGGACGCCGAGCTGCTCGCGGCCGAAGAGGCGCTCGCTGCGCTGCGCCACCGCAAGGCGTCGAGCATCGCCGCCGCGGCGCGGTCGGACGAGGAGCGCGCTCGGATCCAGGCCCGGCTCGAGGAGCTGGAACGCGAGCTCGACACCGCGCGCGCCACGGCGGCGGACCTCTCGGCACGCGTCCCGCGCGCGCGGTGTCGAGCTCGCGTTCCAGCTCCTCGAGCCGGGCCTGGATCCGAGCGCGCTCCTCGTCCGACCGCGCCGCGGCGGCGATGCTCGACGCCTCGCGGTGGCGCAGCGCAGCGAGCGCCTCCTCGGCCGCGAGCAACTCGGCGTCCGCATCCGCGAGCCGCGCGATGGAGTCTCGCCACCTCTCCTCGGCGGCGGCCGCGCGTCCGAGCACGTCGCCGATCGGGTCATCGGCGTCGACTTCCTCCGCGAGCGTCTGACGCGCCGCGGCCTGCTCCTGGCGCGCCCGTCCCAGCTCCGCTTGCAGCTGGTCGCGCCGCGTGGACAGCCCTTCCAGACGCGCCTCAATGCGGATCCGGGCCTCCCGCGTCCGCCCATGTTCCTCGGCGGCCGCTCGCGCCGCGCTCTCGGCCGCCCAGTACCCTTCCTCCGCCTCGGCCGCCGCGCGGCGGGCCACCTCGTCTCTGGCGCGTTGATCCGCGAGCTCCGCCTCGGCGGCCGCAGCCCGCCTGCGGGCGTCGCCGAGCGCCGTCCGGGCCGACGTCTCTCGGCGCCGGTGTGACTCGACGATCAATCCCCGGGCGCGCCCGAGGAGCTCGTCGTGCTCCTGCTGGTGCTGCGCCTGGAGCGCGAGGCGGCGAACCTGCGGCCGCAGCTCGGCGAGCAGGTCGCCGACCCGGCTGAGGTGGTCGCGCGCCTTCGCCAGGCGGCCCGACGCCTCGTTGCGCTTCACCTGCAGGTTCTTGACGCCGGCCGCCTCCTCGAACAGCTGTCGTCGTTCCTCGGGGCGCAGCGAGAGCGCCGCGTCGACGGTTCCCTGCCCCACCACGACCAGCTCGTTCGCGCCCAGTCGCCCCTCGCCCAGCAGCTCGACGACGTCGCGCAGGCGGGCCCGCGCGCCGTTGACGAGGTACTCCGTCTCGCCGCTGCGGTACGCGCGGCGGCCGACCGTCACCTCGGCGAAGTCCAGCGGGAGCCAGCCGTCGGCGTTGTCGAGGGTCAGGATCACCTCGGCCATGCCCATCGCCCGCCGCGCGTCCGAGCCGGCGAAGATGACGTCCTCGGCGCGGCGGGTCCTGAGCGAGCGGTTCGACTGCTCGCCGAGCACCCAGCGCACGGCATCGGCCATGTTGCTCTTGCCGGAGCCGTTCGGGCCGATCACCGCGTTGACGCCCGGCTCGAAGACGAACCGCGTCGGCTCGGCAAACGACTTGAAGCCGTGGACCCGGAGCTCCCTCAGGCGGCTCATCGGCCTCCACCGGCCGGCATGGGCTCCTCGCCGGGAAGCCCGAGGCCGCCGACGGCCGCCGGGCGAAGCGACAGGAGCGCGCGTGCCGCGGCCTGCTCCTCGGCCCGCTGCCGGCTGGCGCCCTCGCCCTCGGCGATCGCCTGGCCACCGAGAGAGACAGCGACCTGGAAGCGCTGGTCATGGGCGGGTCCCGTCGTCCGCAGCAGCTGATAGCTCGGCTTCGCTCCCCGGTGTCGCTGGGACCACTCCTGGAGCTGGCTCTTGGCGGACTTCAGCGGCACGGCGCGGAGTGCCGCCAGGCGATCGGCGAACAGGCGGTGCAGCGCGGCGGTCGCCGCGTCGAGTCCATCGCTCAGGACGATGGCGCCGATCAGCGCCTCGAAGCTGGCCGCGAGGAGCGACGGGCGGCTGCGGCCGCCGTATTCCGCCTCGCCGCGGCCGAGCAGGAGGTACCGGTCCAGTCCCGCCTCGCGGGCGACGGCGGCGAGCGAGTCGCGGTTGACGAGCGCCGCGCGGCGGGCGGTGAGGAGCCCCTCGTCGTCGTCGGGGAACCGGTCGTAGAGGAGGCGGGCTACGACGACGCCGATCACCGCGTCCCCGAGAAACTCGAGGCGCTCGTTGTGCCCGCTGACGGCGGCCGGATTCTCGTTGAGGTAGGAGCTGTGGACGAACGCCTGCCGGATCGTGTCGGTGTCCGTCAGCGGTATCCCGAGCCGCTCACTCAGCTCGTCGAGGGACGGCTCGGTCATGCGGGGCCGAGGCTACTGCTGATGCTCCTCGATGTACTCGACGGCGTCCGAGACCTTCTGGATCTTCTCGGCATCCTCGTCCGAGATCTCCATGCCGAACTCCTCTTCGAGGCTCATGATGAGCTCGACCAGGTCGAGCGAATCGGCGTTCAGGTCCTCGACGAACGAGGCTTCCGGGGTGACCTCCTCGTCGTCGACGCCCAGCTGCTCGACGATGATCTTCTTGAGTCGTTCGAACGTGGTCCCTTCGGTCACCGTCTGGCTCCTCCACCCGATGATCTCGAGGCGCTCCCCAAGACGCCATTCACGAGGCGCCGTGCGGCCTCGCCGGCATATACCCGGGCGAGCGAAACCGCGTCGTCGATCGTCTCCCCGGCCTGGGCCGCGGCGGAGTATAGCACCTCGTACAGGCCGCTCCGGAGGATCGCCCGCTCCACCCGGCCGAGCTCGGAGAGCGGAATTTCGGGGGCCAGCTCGGCGAGCCGGGCATCGATCTCGGGCAGCCGCTCGGCCACGCCGGCGACGATCCGCCGCGCGTGCTCGGCGGCCGATGGACGCGTCCCCCGCTCGGCGGCGAGCCGGTCGAGCACCTCCTCCGCGCTGCCGGGGCGGAACTCCGACTCGAACAGCGCGAACACGGCCAGGCGCCGCGCCTCGAAGCCGGTGCTGCGTCCGACGCGCCGGCGCCGCCGCGGTCGCGGCCGCACGCGCCGCACGCCCTCAGCCGCGCTCGCGACCGAGCCGAGCGGCGATCCGCTCGCGCAGCCGGGGATGGATCGCCGGATGCGCCCTGCTCCACTGCGCGATGAGGTCCGGGATGCGCGCCTCGGCCGCCTCGGCGGCGACGCGGATCGCGTTCTCGACCATCCTGGCCCGCGCTCGGCCATGGGTCACGATCGACACGCCCCGCACGCCGAGCAGCGGCGCGCCGCCGTAACGCTCGTAGTCGAAGCGCCGCCGCATACGGTCGAAGCCGGGCCTCAGGGCGAGCAGGGCCAGCGGGGCGATCGGCCCCTGCTGCAGGTCCGTCCGAAGCGCGCGGAAGATGTAGCTCGTGATCCCCTCGAAGAACTTGATCACGACGTTCCCGACGAAGCCGTCGCACACCACCACGTCGGCCTTGTGGCCGATCATCTCGTGCGCCTCGACGTTCCCGACGAAGTGGAGGTCGGCGCGGCTCAGGCGCTCGAACGCTTCGCGGGTCAGCGCGTCGCCCTTCTCCTCCTCCTCGCCGATGTTGAGCAGACCGACGCGCGGATCGCGGACGTGGAGCACGTGCTCGGCGAAGATCGCGCCCATCGCCGCGAACTGGACCAGGTTGCCCGGGTGGGAGTCGACGTTGGCCCCGACGTCGAGGAGCATGATCGGGCCGCTGGCGGTCACCATGTGCGCGGGCAGCGCCGGGCGGTCGATCCCCTCGATCCGGCCGAGCCGAAAGACGGCGGCGGCCATGGTGGCGCCCGTGGAGCCGGCGCTGACGACGCCGTCCGCCGCGCCGTCGCGCACCAGATCGGTGGCGACCACGATCGAGGCGCGGCGCTTGCCGCGGATGGCCGCGGCCGGGGGCTCGTTGCCGCCGATGACCTCGGGGGCGTCGACGAGCTCGACGTTCGCCGGCCGGCCGCCATGCTCGGCGATCTCGCGCTCCAGCCGCGGCACGTCGCCGACCAGGATCACCCGGTCGCGACGGGAGCGGGCGTAGTCGATGGCGCCCCGGACCACCTCCCGGGGTGCGTGATCGCCGCCCATCGCGTCGACCGCGATGCGCACGGCGCCGCTACCCGGTGGGACCGGGGCCCCGGATCAGCGCTGGCCCTCGCCCGGCGTGGCCGATTCGATCCGGATCGCCTGCCGGCCGTTGTAGTAGCCGCAGGTCGGGCAGGCGTGATGCGCGCGCATGAGCTCGTGGCAGTGCGGGCACTCGACGAGCGGCGGCGGCGCGATGGCGAGGTGCGCGCGGCGCTCGCCCTGGCGCGCCTTCGAGACTTTTCGCTTGGGAACGCCCACGGTGGACTCCGTGCATGAAGAAGGGGGTCGTCAGACGGGACGCCGCAGTATAGCCGCGCCCTCCCAGCGTGGCGAACGCGGGCTCCGCTGCGGATGCGCTACTCGCGGCGCTCCTCGAGCAGCGCCGCCAGGCCTGCCAGGCGCGGGTCCGGCTCCGGCTCGTGCACCCGGTGGCCGGGATCGTCGAGCCGCGCGCCGCACTCGGGGCAGAGGCCCGGGCAGTCGGGCCGGCACAGGACGAACATCGGCTCGCTGAGCAGCAGCTCCTCGCGCAGCACGGGGTCGAGCTCGATCTCGTGGTGCTCGTCGATGCGCCGCGCGTCCTCCTCCCCCGTCCACGTCACCGCGGCGCCCGTCTCCGGATCGATGGTCGGCAGGTACTCCTCCTGGACCGGGACGGTGACGTCCTCCACCAGCGGGTCGGTGCAGCGCGTGCACGTCCGCCGCAGCGCCGTCCGCGCCTCGCCACGGACCAGGATGCCGCGATTCGTGCGGAGCAGCCGGAGATCGGCGTCGACCGGGCCGGCCAGCTCGAGATCGGGCCCCAGGCTGACGTAGTGGTCGCGCAGCCGGATCAGCCGGCTCGCGCCCGGGGTCTCCCGGAGCAGCCCGGCGACGTTGAACGAGGTCACGGACGGGAGGCGGCTTCCGCCTGCTCCTCCGCTGCCGGGATGGGGGCCGCGAAGCGCGGCGGCGCGCCGCCGCGCTGGCGCTCGTCGAGCATGTCGAGGCCGCGCTTGATGCTCGTGAGGGCCTTGATGCACTCGCCCTCCAGCCGGATCAGGACGCCGGCGGCGTACTCGTCCGCGCCCCGCCGGATCTCGCTCGCCTCGTGCTGGGCGCCGTCGAGGATCTCGCCGGCGCGCTGCTGCGCCATCCGGACGAGCTCGCGCTCCTCCAGCAGCTGGGCCGCCTGCTCCTGGGCGCGGGCGACGATCTGCTCGCCCTCGTCGCGCGCCCGGTCCGTGATGCGTCCCGCCTCCTCTGTGATCCGCTTCGCCTGCCGGACCTCGTCGGGGATGGCGGCGCGCAGCTGGTCGATCAGCTCGAGCACGACCGCCTGGTCCAGGACGACGTTGTTGGTGAGCGGCAGCTTCTTGCTGGCGGTGACGAGCGACTCGAGGCGCTCGACGAGGAAGATGATGTCCGTGGCGTTTGCCCTCCGCCTGTCAGCGGCGATTATAGCCGCGGCATCAGCCGCTCCCGAGGCGCCGCACGAGCGCGGCGGCCACCGGTGGAGGGACCATCGGAGCCAGGTCGCCGCCGAAGCGCGCCACCTCCTTGGCGAGGCTCGAGCTCACGTAGCCGAACTCGAGCGCCGTCATCAGGAAGGCCGTGTCGACCGATGGCTCGAGCTTCCGGTTGGTGAGCGCCATCTGGAGCTCCGCCTCGAAGTCGCTCACAGCGCGGAGGCCACGCACGATGAAGCGCGCGCCGGACGCGCGCGCGAACTCGACCGTGAGGCCGTCGAAGGCGGTGATGGTGACGGCCGCGCCCAGGTCCGCGACGCAGTCGCCGATGAGGGCGACGCGCTCGGCGGCCGAGAACAGTGGCTGCTTGCGGGGGTTGTCGAGGACGCCGATCACGAGCCGGTCGAAGAGCCCGACGGCGCGGCGCGCGACGTCGAGGTGAGCGTTCGTCATCGGGTCGAACGAGCCGGGGAAGACGGCGACGCGCAATCAGGCCTCCTCGTGGATCGCGCCGGCGAGCTCGAGGAAGGTCAGCGCCGTCTCGCCGAAGCGACGCTCGCGCCAGGCCGCGAGCCCCGGGACGGCCGGCACCTCGGTGCGCCAGAAGCGCTTGACGACGACGGCCGCGCCCGGCGCGAGCCACGGCACCAGCCGCTCGAGCGGCGGGAGGATAGCACCCGTCTCGTAGGGCGGATCGAGTACGGCCAAATCGTACCTCCGCCCGTCGGGGGTGCCCAGGAACCGCTGCACGTCATCGGCCACGACCCGCGCCCGGGCCTCGAGCCCGGCCCTCGCGAGATTGCGGCGCAGCGTCGCGAGAGCGGGGCGGGAGCGCTCCACGAACGTGCAGCTGCGGGCGCCGCGCGACAGCGCCTCGATGCCCACCGCGCCGCTGCCCGCGTACAGGTCGAGCACCTCGGCGTCGATGACGCGGCCGCCGACGATGCCGAACAGCGTCTCCTTGACGCGGTCGGTGATCGGGCGCGTCCCGGCGCCGCGCGGCACGGTCAACGTCACGCCGCGCGCGGCACCCGCGATGACGCGCATCAGGCCGCCTCGCCGTCGCGCTCGGCCCGAACGAACGCGTCGCGCATGCGGGCAAGCTCGGGCCGCGACCCGAGCGACGGGTCCTGCCCGACGAGCGATCGGGCGAGCGTCCGGGCCCGCTCGGCGAGGGTGGCGTGCCGGGGCTCGAACAGGTTCGCGACGCGGAGCGGAGGGAGCCCGGACTGGCGCGTGCCGAGGAGGTCGCCGGCCCCTCGCAGGCGCAGGTCGGCCTCCGCGATGGCGAAGCCGTCGGTCGACGCGCGCAGCACGTCGAGGCGCTCGCGGCTGCGGTCGTCGCTCGCGTCGCTGACCAGGATGCAGAACGACCGATGCGGCCCGCGACCCACCCGCCCGCGCAGCTGGTGGAGCTGCGCCAGGCCGAAACGGTCGGCGTCCTCGACGACCATCACGCTGGCGTTCGGAACGTCGATGCCGACCTCGACCACCGTCGTGGCGACGAGCACGTCGAGCTCCCCCGCCGCGAAGCGCTGCATCGTCCCCTCGCGATCGGCGGGGCGCTGCTGGCCGTGCACGAGGCCGACTCGCACGCCGGGCAGCGCCGCCCGCAGCCGTTCGGCCTCCGCCTCGGCACTCGCGGCCTCCAGCGCGGCGCTCTCCGCGACGAGCGGAACGACCACGAACGACTGGCGCCCCTCGCCCGCCTCCGCGGCGAGGAACGCCTCGATTCGGGGCATCGCCGCGCGATCGCGGATCTCGGTGCGCACCGGCCGACGCCCCGGCGGCTGCTCGCGCAGCGTGCTGATGGCGAGGTCGCCGTAGAAGGTGAGCGCCAGCGTGCGCGGGATCGGCGTGGCGGTCAGGGCCAGGAGGTGGGGCTCGACGCCGGCGGCCTTCGCCTGGAGAGCGGCCCGCTGAGAAACCCCGAACCGGTGCTGCTCATCGACGACCGCCACGGCCAGCCGGTCGAAGCTGACCGCCTCGCTGATCACCGCGTGCGTGCCGATCACGACCTGGGCGGCTCCCTCGGCGAGCGCCGCGTGGATCCGCCGCTTCTGGGCGGCAGGGAGGGAGCCGGAGAGGAACTCCACCCCGACGCCCAGGCGCTCGAGCAGCGGCGCCAGCCCGGCGTGGTGCTGACGCGCGAGGATCTCGGTCGGTGCCATGAGCGCCGCCTGCCACCCCGACCGGCACGCGAGCGCCAGCGCGACCGCCGCCACCGCGGTCTTGCCGCTCCCCACGTCGCCCTGGAGCAGGCGCCGCATGGGGCGATCGCCCGCCAGCTCCGCCGCGATCTCGTCGACGGCACGGCGCTGGTGCCCGGTCAGCGCGAACGGCAGCGCCGCGACGGCGGCGTCGAGCTCGCCCTGAGCGAAGCGCACGACCGGCGCGCGCAGGGTGGTCCGCGCGGCGGCCGCCTGGGCCAGCGTCAGCTGCAGGGCGAGCAGCTCGTCGAAGGCGAGCCGGTCGAGCGCCGGCCGCACGCTGGCGCTCGCGTCGGGGAAGTGGACGCTGCGCAGCGCCTCGTCGAGAGGCATCAGGCCCCCGAGCTCGTCGGGTTCCAGCGGATCGTCGAGAGCCGGGAGGCACCGCTCGAGGACGCGCGCGAGCAGCTCGCGAACGCGTCGCTGGGTCACGCCGGCCGTGAGCCGGTAGATCGGGACCAGCCGGCCGGTGTGCAGAGAGTCGCTCCCGGCCGGGCTGAAGTCCGGCGAGGTGAACTGCGGACGCCAGCCGACGAGCGCGACCTTGCCGCTCACCACGATCTCGTCGCCGGGCCGGATGCGGCGCTCGACGTAGCGGCGCCCGAACCAGATCGCCTCGGCACTGCCGCTGCGGTCGGAGAGCTGAACGATGACGCGCTGCGGACGGCGCCCGAACCCGGGCTCGACCCGGACGCCGTCGACCCGGACGCGGGCCGACTGCTTCTCGCCGGGGACCAGGTCGCCGAGCGGTCGCAGCTCGCTGAAGTCGTCGTAGCGAAACGGCAGGTACAGGAGGGCCTCGCGCGGCGTCCCGATCCCGAGGCGGCGCAGCGCCCCGGCGCCACGGGCCATATCGGGCAGGGCTGCCGCCAGTGGCGCGTCGAGATCGACCCGGCCGGCTGGACGGATCGCCGTCCCGGTCACCGGCGGCCCGGCGCGCGGCGCACGAACTGGAGCTGCTCCTCGTGGCCCGGCGTCATGCCGTCCGAGGTATCGACCACCAGGCGCGGGATGGGAAGCTCCAGCGGCTCGAAGCGGCCCGCCTCCAGGTCTTCGCCGAGCGCCATCGCCCGCTCGCCGTCGAGGTGCACGGGGTGCCGCCGGCCGCTCGTGAAGCGCCGTTCGTAGCGAGCCCGGAGGAGCGCCGGGCGGGCGGTGCAGTGGACCAGCCGCGCGTCCGCCGCGGCGACGAGGGGCGCGAGTTCGGCCTCCGACCCGCCGCGACGGAAGTTGCTCTCGAGCACGAGGCCAATGCCAGACTCCAGGATGCGCCGGGCGGTGGCGAATAGCGCCGCGTAGGCGGCCCGTCCGAGACGTTGGGACGCGGCGACGTCACGCGGCGCGCCGAGCGCGTCGCCCAGCGCCTCCTTCAGCTCGTCCTTCGCGAGGAGCGGAACTCGGAGGTCCCTTGCCAGCCGCGTCGCCACGGTCGTCTTGCCCGCCGCCGGAGCACCCGACACGATCACCAGCAGCGGGCGCGACGATTGCACCGGCCGATCCTAGCGTGCTACCATCGCCGCGCTCCGGCGGCGCGTCCGCGCTCGCCGGTTCTTGGTGAGTGGAGCATCACATGGCACGCGTCTGCGACATCTGCGGCAAGCGACCGATCACCGGCTGGAACCCCCAGTCGGTCGGGATGAACCGCAAGCGCGCGCTGCGGCGCTGGCTGCCGAACCTGCAGACCGTCGTCGTCCAGCGCGGCGCTCGCGCCGAGCGGCTGCGCGCCTGCTCTCGCTGCCGGCGCACGCTCGCCAGGGTCTGACCGCCCTTCGGGCGGTCGCGCCGGCGTTCCTCGCCCGCGTCCCACCGGCTGCGCCGCCGCTCAGCCGGCGAGGTCCCGCTCCGAGTCGATCACGAGCGTGAACGGGCCGTCGTTCACGAGCTCGACGGCCATGCTCGCGCCGAAGCGGCCCGTCTCCACCCGGTGGCCGAGCCCGCGCAGCCGCTCCACGAACCGGTCCACCAGCGGGGCTGCCACGTCGGGCGCCGCCGCGTCGGTGAACCCCGGCCGCCGGCCGCGTCGCACGTCGGCGTAGAGCGTGAACTGGCTGACGACCAGGAACGCCCCGCCGGCCGCGGCGATGTCGAGGTTCGTGCGCCCCTCGGCGTCGTCGAAGTAGCGCAGCGCCGCCAGCTTCTCCGCCATCCGCCGGACCGTCCCGTGGCTGTCCTCGCTGCCGACGCCGGCGAGGACGAGCGCGCCCCTGCCGATCTCGCCCACGACCTCGCCGCCGATTCGGACCCGAGCCGACGTGACCCGCTGCGCGACGACTCGCACTCCCTAGGGAGCCCCGCTGGCAGCCGCGGCGGGCGTCTCCTCGAGGGACGCGACAGGCGAGGCCGCGCCCGTCGGTCCGGCGTCCTCCCCCGGCACGACGGCGGGCGGCTCGGTCACCGGGCCCGCATCCTCACCCTCGCGCGGGGCTGCCAGGGCCGCCTCGGTGAACTCGCCGCCCGGGTTCCAGATCATCCAGCCGCCGGCCCCGGCGTCGGCGGCCGCCTGCATCTCGGCGCGCACGTCGGCCGGCCCGTACGGCGGGAAGTCGCCGTAGCCGAAGTCCTGGATCCAGGGACGAAGCACGACCGGCAGGCCCGCCGTCTGGTCGCGCATCAGCCCCAGCGTCCGCGCCACCACGTCGTACGGGTGCTCGTTCGGCACGTCGAAGCCGAAGACGCCCGGCCCGTAGTGCGATGGGT
>DATADA010000006.1:0-21891 GCA_036258775.1 Candidatus Limnocylindria bacterium
GACGACGATGGCGTCGCTGCCGGCCGACAACCTCGCATCGATCCACGTCGACGTGGCGGCGGTGGCCGCCGCCGCCGGGGCCGCCGAGGAAGAGATCCCCGGGCTGTCCAGCTTCGCCGCGGCCCTCATCGCCGAGGAGCGCGGGATGCGGCTCGCCGGCCGCCTCCCGCTCGAGCGCGACGCGCTCGACGCCGCCGCCGCGGCCCTGCTCGACGAGGCCGGCGGGGAGCCGACGCTGGCCGGCTGGATGCCGGCCGACACGAAGCTCGAGATCGTCACCTTCGGCGTGGCCGACGCGATCCGGGCGGCCGAGGCCGATGAGTCCGAGGCGAGCAGCGTCGTCGCGCAGCTGCGGGCTGGCCTCGGCCTCGGGCTCGGCCTCGACCTCGACGAGGACGTCCTGCCGCTGCTCGACGGCGAGGTCGGCATCGCCGTGAGCCAGCTGGAGCTCTCCGGCGCGGTCCCGCCGGTCGGTCAGGTCCTCCTGAAGCCGGCCGACCGGGCGGTCGTCGAGGGCACGCTCGGGCGCATCCGCGACGCGCTGGAGGGGCGTGGGGCCGCGGTCACCACCCGGGAGGCGGGAGGGACGACGGTCACCACGGTCGAGGTCCCGCAGGCGGGCGCCGCGTCGTACGCGGTGGTCGACGGCGTCGTCGTCATCGGCCTGGCCCCGGAGCACGTGCTCGCAGCGCTCGAGGCTCGAAGCGCGGGCGAGACGCTCGGCGAGACGGAGGCGTACGCGACGGCGTTCGGGCTGCTGGAGCGCCACGCCGGTCCCGAGCTCTTCCTCGACCTCCAGGGACTGCTCGGCGTGGCGGGCCAGTTCGGGTTCGACGCCGGCCAGCTCGACGCGCTCCCGGCCGACGCCCGCGCTATCCTCGAACGGGTCGAGGCACTCGCGCTGGCGACCCCGACGAGCGCCGACGCCGTCGAGATCCACGCCGTCCTCACCGTGCGCTGAGCGCCGATCCGCCGCGGGCCGATACTGAACCGACACACAGCCAGAAGGAGACACATTGGCAGTACGCATTCGCCTGACGCGCGTCGGCGCCACCAAGCGCCCCTCGTACCGCGTCGTGGCCATCGACCGGCAGCGGGCGCGCTACGGGCGCGCGCTCGAGATCCTGGGCTTCTACGACCCGCTGACCGAGCCGGCCACGGTCAACCTCGACGGGGAGCGGATCAACGCGTGGATCGGCCGCGGCGCACAGCCATCCGACACGGTCGTCAGGCTGATGCGCCAGGCCGGCCTCCTGCCGCCACGCGAGTCCGAGAAGCCGGCGGCCGGCCGTGGCTCGCGGGCCGGGTCCTCTCGGGCAGCGCGACCGCGGGGCTCCCGAGCGGGCGGAGCCGGTACGGAGGCGTGAAGGAGTTCGTCGAGTACGTCGCCCGCTCGCTGGTCGACAACCCCGACGCGGTCAGCGTCGAGGTCGAAGAGGAGGACGAAACGCTCTACATCGTGCTCAACGTGGATGAGGGCGACATGGGGCGTGTGATCGGCCGTGACGGTCGCATCGCGAACGCCATCCGCAGCCTGCTGAGGGTGATGGCGGCGCGCGACGGGCGGCACGTCGAGCTGGAGATCGAGTCCGACGAGTGAGCGGCTCGCCGTCGGCCGAGTGGTCGGCGCCAGGGGACTGCGCGGCGAGCTCAAGGTCGAGCCACTGACCGACTACCCCGAGCGCCTCGCCGCCGGGGAGCGGGTCTACCTCGACGACGGCGACGTGCCCCTCGAGGTGCTCGAGCGCGGGGCGGTCGGCCGCCTGGCGACGCTGCGCCTGGCCGGCGTCGCCTCGCGCGAGGAGGCGGAGGCGCTGGTCGGCCGTTTCCTGGAGGTCGAGCGACGGCCGCTGCCGGACGGCAGCTACTACTGGCACGAGCTGGAGGGCATGCGGGTCGTCGACGAGGTGGCCGGAGAGATCGGTCGCGTCGCCGAGGTCTTCCGCGCCGGGGAGAACGAGGTGTACCGGGTCGTCGGCCCCGGGGGTGAGACGCTCGTCCCGGCGCTGCGCAGCGTCGTGCGCGAGATCGACCCGGCCGAACGCGTGATCCGCATCCGGTACGAGGCAGAGGAGCTCCGCTGACCGATGCCGGAGCCGCGGCTGCGGGTCGACGTGGTGACGCTGTTCCCCGAGCTCTTCTCGCTGCCGCTGGAGACGAGCATCGTCGGCCGGGCGGCGGAGCAGGGGATCGTGCGCTTCGAGCTCCACGACCTGCGCGAGCACGGCCTCGGACGTCACCGGTCGGTCGACGACTACCCGTATGGCGGCGGAGCCGGGATGGTGCTCCGGCCGGAGCCGCTGTTCGCGGCGATCGAGCCGTTGCGCGCGGCGGGCGCGACGGTGATCCTCACCGAGCCGGCCGGCGAGATGCTGACCGATTCGCTCGCGCGTCGCCTCGCAGCGACGCGGCACCTCGCCATCGTGTGCGGCCGCTACGAGGGCATCGACGAGCGCGTGCGCTCGCTGATCGACCTCGAGGTGAGCATCGGCGACTACGTCGTCACCGGCGGCGAGCTGCCGGCACTCGTCATCATCGACGCGGTCGCGCGGCTGGTGCCCGGCGTGATCGACGCCGACTCGACGGCCGACGAGTCGTTCGCGTCCGGCCTGCTCGAGTATCCCCAGTACACCCGTCCCGAGGAGTTCCGCGGCGTCCGCGTGCCGCCCGTGCTGCTGAGCGGCAACCATGCCGAGATCGCGCGCTGGCGGCGTCGCGAGGCGCTGCGTCGAACGTTGCGCCGCCGCCCCGACCTGCTCGACACGGCGGCGCTGACCGAGCACGACCGTGCGGTGCTCGGCGAGGTGCGGGCCGAGGAGGCCCGGCAGCGGCCGGATCGCGAGTGGCCGCATGGGCCGGCCGACTGACCGGATGCCCCGACCATCGGGCCGACTTGCTATACTCCGTGCCTCGCGGCCGCCTGGGCGGTCGCGTTTCATGTGTACCCAGCCTGCACCCGGTAAGCGGCCGGTAAGGCCGCGATAAGAGGTCGCCCGCTACGATGAACCTGATCAAGGAGCTCGAGCGCGAGCAGCTGCGCAGCGATGTGCCCGAGATCGCGCCGGGAGACACCGTGCGCGTATCGGTGAAGGTCGTCGAGGGGAATCGCGAGCGGATCCAGGTCTTCGAGGGGACAGTGATGCGGATGAAGGGATCCGGCCTCAACCAGCGCATCACCGTGCGCCGCATCGCCAGCGGCGTGGGCGTCGAGCGGACCTTCCCGGTCCATGCCCCGCGCATCGACAAGATCGAGGTGGTCCGTCACGGGGTGGCGCGCCGCGCGCAGCTCTACTTCCTGCGCGACCGCGTCGGCAAGGCGGCGACGCTCCGCGAGCGCCGTCGCTAGTCCCGTGGCGCTGCCGGCCCGCACCGTACGCGGCCGCGGCGCCGCCCGCCGTCAGCGAGCCCGCGACGCCGGCATGCGGCACGAGCGCGAGCTGCGCCTTGCGGGCTACCGTCGGATCGCGGGGCTCGACGAGGTGGGCCGCGGCTGCCTCGCCGGGCCTGTCGTGGCGGCGGCGGTCGTCCTGCCCGACCGACACCGGATCAAGGGGCTGCGCGACAGCAAGGTCGTGCCACGCCCGAAGCGGGAGGCGCTCTACGAGCGGATCCTGGATCGGGCCGACGCGGTCGGCGTCGGCTGCGTCGAGGTCGAGGTGATCGACCGCGTCAACATCCTGCAGGCGACGAAGCTCGCCATGCGCCAGGCGCTCGAGCGGCTGCCCCAGGCGCCCGACCATCTGCTCATCGACGCGCTGTCGCTGCCGGTCGTGGAGCTGCCGCAGCGCCCGATCATCGACGGTGACGCCATCTCCGCCTCGATCGCGGCCGCCTCCATCGTCGCCAAGGTGACCCGCGATCGGATCTGCGATGAGATGGAGGAGCGCTACCCGGGCTACGGCTTCGCGCGCCACAAGGGCTACGGCACCCGACGACACTACGAGGCGCTGCTGGCCGACGGCCCGTGCGAGTGGCATCGCCGCTCGTTCGCGCCGATCCGCACGCTCCTTGCCGGCACGCAGCTGACCCTCGATCTCGACCTCCCCACGGAGGAGGAGCTCGGCCTGGACTGATCCGCCGGCGGCACCCTCCGGTCCCACCGCTCGCCTCCCGACGCGAGGGCACGATGCCAGATCCTCGTCACCGGCTCGGCAGCGCCGCGGAGGCGCTCGTCGCGCGCTGGCTCGGCGAGTGCGGCTGGCAGATCCTGGCGCGGCGCTGGCGGGTTGCCGAGGGCGAGCTCGACCTGGTCGCCCTCGCACCCGACGGCGTCCTGGTCGGGATCGAAGTTCGCGCGCGACGGAGCCGGCGCACGGGCCACCCGGCCGAGACGGTCGGGCCCCGGCGGGTCGCGAGGCTGCGGACGGCGCTCGCTCGCTATCGCGCCGCACGGCCCCTGCCCGGCGTGCCGAGCCGCATCGATCTCGTCACCGTCGAGCCGGCGGTCAGTGCGTCCGCCGGTGAGCCGGATGCCGAGGTCTGGCGGCTCAGCCGGCTGCCGGGGATCGATGGCCCCTGACGTTCAGCCCGGCCAGCCGGCGAAGAGCCGCTCGAGCTCCAGGATCGAGGCGATGTAGGGACGGGTCGAGCGGTAGATGCCGTACCGGTCGGTCGCTCGCTGTCCCTGGTAATACGCGGCCAGGACCCGGTTGCGGTCGCCGTCGTAGCGGTCCAGGTAGTGCCGCAGCAGCCGGACGCCGGCCCGCACGTTCGAGCGGGGATCGGTGAGCCGGACCGGAGCGCCGAGCATCCCGGAGACCCACTCGGCCGTGGCCGGCAGCAGCTGCATCACGCCGACGGCGCCCGCCCGGCTGACGACGCGTGGCTGCCAGCCGGACTCGTGCCACCCCACGGCGAGGGCCAGCGCGCGCGGCACGCCGAACCGGTCCGACTCCTCGAGGATGATCCGACCGATGCCCGCACGGGCCGCCACGAACGCCGCCATGTGCGCCGGCAGGCGCCGCGTCGCGGCTGAGCCACTCGTGGGTGAAGCGGCGTACGAAGCCGGGATGACGAGCTGCTGGCCGGCGAGGATGAGCGACGGGTTGGCGATTCGGTTCGCGGCGGCGAGGGCGCCGACCGTGGTGCGGTAGCGCTGCGCGATGCTCCACAGGCTCTCGCCGGGCGCGACGCGGTGGCGTCTGGCGCCGGAGGCCGGCGCGCGCCGCGGCGTCGATGGCGCGGCGCGCGGCGGTGCGCTGACCGAGGTCCCCGGCCGACCGGGCAGCGCCAGGCGCTGGCCGGCGAAGATGAGCCGCGAGTCGGCGATCCGGTTCGCGGCCACGATCGCCTCCACGCTGAGCCCGGTGCGCCGGGCGATCGCCCACAGCGTGTCGCCGGGGCGGATGACGTAGACCGTGCCGCGCGCTGCGCCGGCGGCGGTCGCAGCTCGCGCGGCCGACGCCGGCCGCACGCGGAGCCGCTGTCCGGCGTAGATGCGGTTCGGATCGGTGAGGCCGTTGAGCGTCATCAGGTGGTCGACCGTGGTGCGATGACGAGCGGCGATCCCGATCAGGTTCTCGCCCGGCGCCACCACGATCACCTCGGGATCTGCGCCTGCGGCTGGCGCGGCGAGGGTCGCTGCCACCGTGAGGGCCAGGGTGCTCGCCAGGGCAATGCGGCGGGTGTGGCGCATCGGTCCTCCTGGACTGCGGTTGCGGCGCCCGAGGCTAGGCCGATCGGCCGGTCGGTCAAGGTACGAGCGCGGCCGGGGCCGGTACTTTCGTACCGGACGCCGCGGCCGGCCGCGCGCCGGCACCGCGGCCGGTGCGGCCGGAGGGTCGGCGGGGCGGGTGCTATACTCCCGCGCGGCTCGGCATCGAGCCCGATTCCCATCACACACGTCCCGCCATCCATCCGTACCGGTGCCAGCGCGCCGCGCGCTGGTCAGAGGAGGGAGCCGTCCGGCGGGGCGGAGGCACGAACCGGAGGTACACCCTTGGCTGCCACGAGCATGAAGCAGCTGCTCGAAGCTGGCGTCCACTTCGGACACCAGACCCGGCGCTGGAACCCGAAGATGCGGCCGTTCATCTTCGCGGAGCGCAACGGGATCCACATCATCGATCTCGCCCAGACCGTCGAGCGCCTGAACACCGCGCTCGGCTACGTTCGGGACGCCGTCGCGCGGGGCGAGAGCATCCTCTTCGTCGGGACCAAGAAGCAGGCGCAGGAGACGATCGCCGAGGAGGCGACGCGCTGCGGCCAGCACTACGTGAACAGCCGCTGGCTCGGCGGGATGCTGACGAACTTCACGACGATCAAGCGGCGGATCCAGCGCCTCGACGCGCTGGAGGCGCGGCGGGACGCCGGCGAGTTCGAGCGGCTCACCAAGAAGGAAGGGGCGAAGCTCAACGACGAGATCGCGAAGCTGAACGACGCGCTGGGTGGCATCCGCAAGATGCGGCGGGTGCCCGGCCTCGTCTACGTCGTCGATCCGCATCGCGAGGCGATTGCGGTCGCCGAGGCGCGTCGCCTCGAGATCCCGATCGTCGCGATGACGGACACGAACTGCGATCCCGACCTGATCGACTGGGTGATCCCCGCCAACGACGACGCGATCCGGTCGATCCGGCTCATCACCGCACGGGTTGCCGACGCGGTGCTCGCCGCTCAGCAGGAGCGCCAGGCGCGACTCGACGAAGAGTTCGAGCAGGCCGAGGCGATGCCTCCGGTCGACGAGGCGGTGCTCGCCGGCGAGGCCGACTACAGCGCCGCCCTGGCGGCCGGCGAGGCGCTCGTCTTCGAGCCGGAGCCGGAGGACGACGAGGAAGAGGAGCGGCGGGCCCGGGCGCGCCGCGCGGCGCACCTCGAGGAAGAGGACGGCGAGGAGCGAGAGCGCGAGCGCGCCCGCGAGCTGGAGCGCGAGAACCCGGTCTGAGGCGGCGCCGAGCGGCGCCCCGGCCGTCACGAAGGGAGACGAATCATCACGACGACGATCAGGCCGGAGGACGTCCGCGCCCTGCGCGAGCGGACCGGCGCCGGTGTCATGGACTGCAAGCGGGCGCTCGAGGAAGCGGGCGGCGACGTGGACCGCGCGATCGCCCTGCTGCGAGAGCGCGGCCTGGCGAGCGCGGCCAGCAAGGCCGGGCGCGTCGCCCGTGAGGGCGTGATCGCCAGCTATATCCACCACGGCTCGCGCCTCGGCGTGCTGCTGGAGCTCAACTGCGAGACGGACTTCGTCGCGCGCACCGACGACTTCCAGGGGCTCGCTCGCGAGCTGGCGATGCAGGTCGCCGGCCTCTCGCCCCGGTACATCTCGCGCGACGACGTTCCCGTCGCCGAGCTCGATGCGCGGCGTCGCGCCTTCGAGGAGGAGGCCGAGCGCGACGGCAAGCCGGCCGAACGGGTGGCCACGATCGCCGACGGCAAGCTGACGAAGTGGCTCGAGTCGGTCTGCCTGCTCGAGATGCCGTACCGCGACACCGACCGGCGCATCGGCGACCTCGTCACCGAGAAGGTCGCCCTCCTCGGCGAGAACATCCGGGTCGCGCGCTTCGTACGGATGGCGGTCGGCGAAGAGCCGGCGGGGGAGAGCGGGGAGACGGCCTGAGCGTGGCCGGCCCGATCCCGCTCACCGCGCCGCGATACAACCGCGTGCTGTTGAAGCTGTCCGGCGAGGCGCTCATGGGCGAGCGCCCGTACGGCGTCGACCCCGACGTCGTGCGCGCGATCGCCTCACAGGTGGCGGAGGCCAAGGCGCTCGGCGTCGAGATGGCGATCGTCGTGGGCGGCGGGAACATCTTCCGCGGTCTCGCGGCCGCGGCCAGCGGGATGGACCGCGCCACCGGCGACTACATGGGGATGCTGGCCACGGTCATGAATGGCCTGGCCATCCAGGACGCGCTGGAGCAGCAGGACTGCCCGACCCGCGTGCTGAGCGCGATCGCCATGAACGAGATCTGCGAGCCGTACATCCGGCGGCGCGCCGTGCGCCACCTCGAGAAGGGACGGGTGGTGGTCATGGTGGCGGGCACCGGCAACCCCTACTTCACGACCGACACGGCGGCGACGCTGCGGGCGGTCGAGCTCGGCGCGGAGGTCATCCTGAAGGCGACCCGCGTCGACGGCGTGTACGATGCCGACCCCGAGAAGGACCCCACCGCGCACCGCTACAGCCGGATCGGCTACACGGACCTCATCAGCAACCGGCTGGAGGCGCTCGACGCCACCGCGGTGAGCCTCGCCATGGACAACGAGATGCCGATCGTCGTCTTTGACATGACCGAGCACGGCAACATCGTTCGCGCGGTGCGCGGGGAGCAGATCGGGACGCTGATCGCAGGGGAGGTGACGCGATGACCCACCCGGCACTGACCGCCGCCGAGCCGCGGATGCAGCGCGCCGTCGAGGCGATGGAGCGCGACTTCCACGCCATCCGCACCGGACGCGCCTCGCCGGGGCTGGTGGAGCGCGTCGTCGTCGACTACTACGGGACGCCAACCCCCATCAACCAGCTGGCAGGCATCAGCGTCCCGGACTCCCACCTCATCGTCATCCAGCCCTGGGATCGCTCCGTCCTGTCGTCGATCGAGCGCGCGATCACGAAGAGCGACATCGGGCTCGTCCCGAACGTCGACGGCACGGTCGTCCGGCTGAACGTCCCACCACTCACCGAGGAGCGGCGGCGCGAGCTGGTGAAGCAGGTGCGCAGGCGCGCCGAGGAGGCGCGCGTCGAGGTCCGGCACCACCGCCGCGAGGCCGCCGACCAGCTCAAGAAGGCGCTCCGCGACGGCGAGATCGGCGAGGACGAGGAGCGCCGAGAGCTCGATGCGCTCCAGAAGCAGACCGACCGCCACATCGCGCAGATCGACGCGCGCGCCGAGGCGAAGGAAGCCGAGGTGATGGAGGTCTGATCCCCGCGGCGGATCCGCGCCCGCGTCACGTCGCGATCATCTGTGATGGCAACCGCCGCTGGGCCCGCTCGCGGGGGCTCCCGGTCATCGCCGGCCACATCCAGGGCGTCGAGGCGATCAAGCCGGTCGTCAGGCGGGCACGTGATCGCGGCGTCGAGGTGCTCTCGCTCTACACCTTCAGCACCGAGAACTGGCGTCGGCCCGACGACGAGGTGGCCGGGCTCTTCGGCCTGATCGACGGCGCCATCCAGCAGAACACCGAGGAGCTCGTCGAGCAGCACGTCCGGGTGCGGGTCATCGGTCGCCTGCACGAGGCGCCGGTCGACGTACAGCGTTCCATCCGGACCGCCGAGGAGCGGACGAGCCGGGGAGACCGGATGACGCTGAACATCTGCTTCAACTACTCGGGGCGGGCGGAGATCGTGGACGCGGCCCGCTCCCTCCTGGCGAGCGGGATCGCCCCGCAGCGCGTCGACGAAAGCCTCTTCGCCGAACACCTCTACACCGCCGGCCAGCCGGAAGTGGACGTGCTGATCCGGACGGCCGGCGAGCGGCGCACGAGCAACTTCCTGCTCTGGCAGGGCGCGTACGCCGAGCTCGTCTTCTGCCCGAAGCTCTGGCCCGACTTCAGCGCAGACGACTTCGATGCCGCGCTGGCCGAGTTCGCCGGGCGCGAGCGCCGCTTCGGCGGCTGACGGCGGTGCTCCGCACCCGCGTCCTGACGGCCGCGGTCCTCGCGCCGGCGGTCCTCGCCGCCGCCTACCTGGGCGAGCCGTGGCTGTCCATCGTGCTCGCCCTGCTGGCCTTCTTCGCCCTGGCGGAGCTGATCGCGCTCCTCGACGCGGCCGGGTTCGCGCCGCCGCAGGTGCTCGGACTGGCCGCCGGCCTGGCGACGACCTGCGCCGGACTGGTGGCGGCGAACAGCGGCAACGTGGGCGGGCTGCTGAACGCCCTCCTGTCGGCGACCCAGCCACCGGGCCTCGTGGCGGTCGCCTTCGCGGGATCGCTGGTCCTGCTCGCGCTCGCGGCCTTCACCCGCGGTGAGCCGGGGCAGGGCTTCCTGACCTGGTCGACGACCTCGTTCGGGATCGCGTACGTTGGCCTGCTGCTCCCGTTCGTCGCCCTCGTCGCTCAGCTCGGCCCCGGCTCGGGAGCGGCGCAGGGCACGGTGGGCTGGCTGGGGCTGCGCTCCGGTACGGCGTGGCTGCTCATGCTGATCCTCGTCGTGTGGGGGTATGACACGGGCGCGTACCTCACCGGGCGCTGGCTCGGGCGCCGCCGTCTGATCGGCCACATCAGCCCGTCGAAGACGGTGGAGGGTGTCGCCGGCGGCCTCGTCGTGGCCACCCTGGCCGCAGGCCTCGGAGCGGGACTGACCGGGCTGGCGCCATGGCACCCGCTGCTCATCGGTCCGGTCGTGGGCGGCGCGGCGCAGGCGGGCGACCTCGCCGAGTCGATGCTGAAGCGGGCGGCCGACCGCAAGGAGTCGGGCTTCCTGATCCCCGGACACGGCGGCATCCTCGACCGGATCGACTCGTTCCTGTTCGCGGCGCCGGTCCTCTTCGGCTACGCGCTCCTCGTCGCGCGCGTCGCACCCTGACGTCCCGATGACCGGCGTCGCGGTGCTCGGCTCGACCGGCTCCATCGGGCGCCAGGCGCTCGACGTGCTCGAGGCGCTGCCGGAGCGTTTCGAGGTCGTGGCGCTCGCGGCGGGGCACCCCGACGAGCGTCTCGCCGCTCAGCTGGCGAGATGGCCGCGGGCGCGGACGTGGACGCCAGTCGGCCGTCCCGCCGGGCTCGAGCCGGCGCGTTGGGCCGCGGGCGGCCTCGAGGAGCTGGCGACGGGCGACGGCGTGGAGCTCGTGCTGGTGGCGACGACGGGCATGGCGGCGCTGCCGGCCGTCATCGGCGCGCTGCGCGCCGGCCGCCGCGTGGCGCTCGCCAACAAGGAGACGCTGGTCGCCGGCGGCCACCTCGTGGCGGCGCTGGCGTCCGAGGCGGGCGGAGACCGGCTCGACCGCCTGCGCCCGGTCGACTCGGAGCACTCCGCGATCTGGCAGTGCCTGCTCGGGGAGCCCCCCGGGTCGGTCGCGCGGCTCGTGCTCACCGCCTCAGGCGGGCCGTTCCGTGAGCGCCCGGCGGCCGAGCTCGCCGCGGTCACGCCGGAGGAGGCGCTCGCCCATCCGACGTGGCGGATGGGCGCCAAGGTCACGATCGACTCGGCCACGCTCGTGAACAAGGCGCTGGAGGCGATCGAGGCCCGATGGCTGTTCGGCCTTCCCTACTCTAGAATCGACGCCGTCATCCATCCGCAGAGCGTCGTCCACTCGCTGGTCGAGTTCGTCGATGGCTCGTACAAGGCCCAGCTCGGGCTCCCCGACATGCGTCTCCCGATCCAGTACGCCCTGACCCATCCCGACCGTGCCCCGTCGCCGGCACGGGCCTCCGCGCCGTCCGACTGGGGCGAGCTGACCTTCACGCCGCTCGTCCCCAACCGTTTCCCGGCGTACGACGTCGTCCGTGCCGCGGCCGAGGCGGGCGGCAACCGCGGGACCGTCCTGAATGCCGCCGACGAGGTGGCGGTGGCGGCCTTCCTGGCGGGCGCGATCGGGTTCGACCGGATCCCGGCGCTGATCGGGGAAGCGGTCGAGCGCTGGGGCAGCGGCCGCGAGCCGCAGCTCGACGAGATCGTGGCGCTCGACTCCGAGGTGCGCGCCGCCCTGTCGCGGTCCGTCGGGCTGGGACGCTGAGCGATGGACCTGCTCGGCACGGTCGTCGCCTTCCTGGCGGTCCTCGTTGTCCTCGTGCTCGTTCACGAGCTCGGGCATTTCGCGCTCGCCAAGTGGGCGGGGATCACCGTCGAGGAGTTCGGGATCGGATTCCCGCCCCGCATCGGTTCGGTCCGATGGCGCGGCACCCGCTACTCGGTCAACTGGATCCCGCTCGGCGGGTTCGTGAAGATGCTCGGCGAGGATGGCGAGATCGACGCGCAGCGGCTCCGTCAGCAGGGCCTCTCCGAGGCGGAGGTCGATCGCGCGATGGTCGGCGCCTTCAACCGCAAGCCGATCCCGCTGCGGCTGGCGGTGCTGTTCGCGGGCGTCCTGATGAACTTCGTCCTCGGCGCGCTGCTCTTCGCCGCCGCACTCAGCCTCCCGCAGCAGGTCGGCTACGGACCGCTGATCGTCCGGGAGGTGCAGCCCGGCAGCCCGGCCGAGGGGCGCCTCGAGCCCGGCGACCGGGTCGTCACCGCCGACGGCCGCACGTTCGAGCGCTCGCGCGACCTGACGCAGTACGTGGTCGAGCAGGCCCGGCTGCGGCCCGGTGAGCCGGTCGTGCTGGGCGTCGAGCGCGGCGGCGAGGAGATCGCCCTGGTCGTGACGCCCCGGAACCTGACCCCCGATCAGGTCAACCAGGGGCAGGGAGCCATCGGCTTCGCGTACGAGCCGACTCGCTGGGTCGAGGAGGAGCCGATCGCCGGGAACCCGATCGAGGCGCTCGGGATCGGGTTCGAACGCGCCTGGTTCCTGGCGACGAACATCCCGCTCGAGCTCGGCAGGGCCGTCGGCGGCATCCTGGGGCTGGCGCCCGACAGCGGGGCGGCACGCGGCCCGATCGGCATCGCCGAGGAGACCGGGCGGGTGCTCGACGCGCCGATCGTCCAGCAGCTGATCTTCGTCGGGCTCCTGTCGGTGAACCTTGCCGTGCTGAACGTCCTGCCCTTCCCGCCGCTCGACGGCGGCCGCATCGCGGTCACCCTGCTCGAGGCGGTCCGGCGCCGTCGGCTGCCCGCCGAGCGCGAGGCGCTGATCTATCTCACCGGCTTCGCGGTGCTGCTGGTCCTCGTCATCCTGATCAGCATCCAGGACGTCGGTCGGCTGCTCGGCGGCTGAGTGGCGGCCGACGCGGCGAGCGGGTTCGGGCGTCTCCACGACGCAGCTCGGAAGCGGCGCCGCGCGCTCCAGCGGCGCGCGCCGTCGGCGCGCTCCGCTCCGGGGCACCAACTCCGCAGCCGTGGCACCAGGTCGTAATCGCCACCACGTGAGGCTTACGACCGCTCAGCTCGGCCGCGGCGTCCGAAACCGCTCCTATCTCTCACCAGCGGACAGTTGCGCGTGCTGGGGAGCCTCGAGGCGTCGTAAGCGTCACCACGTGAGAGTTATGGACTCTCGCGGCTCGAGCGTCGGCGCGGCGAGACGCCGGCCATGTTGGCCACCGCGCGCGGGCACCTGCCGCGCTAGGCGTCGATGACCGTCGGCCGCGGCGGGTGGCATCTCTGGCCGTCGCGTGCGGGCCGCTCGCTGGCGGGGAGGCGGCGCCGTTGGTATACTTCGGGTCGGTTTCACGGGCGATCCGGAGACCACTCGAATACTGACTGTGCGCATGGACGTGGGTCGGTTCGCCCCCCACGTCTTGCTTTTTCATGCCGGAAGGTGGCGGGCCGTGAATCGAGACTTCATCGGAGCGTTGCTCCAGCTGAACGCCGAGAAGGGCGTCCCGCAGGAGATCCTGATCCAGACCCTGGAGCAGGCGATCGAGTCAGCCTACCGCCGCAACGCGGAGGCACCTGAGAACGTCGTGGTCCGGGTCGACCAGGAGAGTGGCCAGATCAGCGTCTTCCGCGAGTACGAGGTGGTCGCCGGCGAGCAGGAGGTCGAGGATCCCGAGCTGCAGCTGACGGTCGAGCAGGCGCGCCGTCACGATCCGGAGGTCGGGGTCGGCGGCAAGGTGCGCGTGCCGGAGAACGTCACGCAGGCGCAGCTCGGCCGGATCGCGGCGCAGACCGCCGGCCAGGTCTACCGCCAGCGGCTCCGCGAGGCGCAGCGCGACCTGATCTACCAGCAGTACGCCGCGCGCGAGGGCGAGATCATGACTGGGGTGGTGGTGCGGACCACCGACTCGGCCGTGGTCCTCGACATGGGCAAGGACGTCGAGGCGGTGCTGGCGGTGACCGAACAGCTGCCGAGCGAGACCTACCGCATCGGCCAGCACCTGAAGGTGTACGTGATGGAGGTGCGACGGACGACGCGCGGGCCGGTCATCATCGCCAGCCGGACGCACCGAGGCTTCCTGCGGCGCCTGATGGAGATGGAGATCCCGGAGATTTACAACGGCACGGTCGTCATCCGTGGCATCGCCCGCGAGGCGGGCAGCCGCTCGAAGGTCGCGGTCGAGAGCCGGCAGCCGGGCGTCGACGCCAAGGGCGCCGCGGTCGGCCAGCGCGGATCGCGGATCCAGGCCATCGTCGCCGAGCTGAATGGCGAGAAGGTCGACGTCGTGCTGTGGGACGAGGATCCGGCGCGCTACGTCGCCGAGGCCCTCAGCCCGGCCGAGGTGCTCAACGTCCGCGTGGACGAGGAGCACAAGATCGCGAACGTGATCGTGCCCGAGCGACAGCTGTCGCTCGCCATCGGCAAGGAGGGGCAGAACGCCCGCCTGGCGGCCAAGCTGACGGGCTGGCGGATCGACATCCGCTCCGACGCCGGTGTGGCGGCGGCATCCGGCGACCGTACGGCCGTCGGCGCCGGACGGGAGGCCCCGGCCGATGCCGAAGCGACGACCTGACCACATCCCGATGCGCACCTGCGCGGCCTGCCGCCAGGTGCGCGCCAAGCGGTCCATGATCCGCCTGGTGCGCGGTCCGGACGGCTCCGTCGCCGCCGATCCGAGCGGCAAGGCGCCGGGCCGCGGCACCTACATCTGTGATGACCCGACCTGTCGCGAGCCGTCCCGGCTGGCGCACGCCGTCCAGCGAGCCCTCGGCACGTCGGTCGAGCCGAGGACGCTCGAGCTCGAGGTGAACTGACTTGCCGCCACGAAGACCACCGCCGCGCCGACCCCAGCGCGGGCCGCGCAAGCGGCCCGGACCGCCGACCGCGGCCATGCTCGCAGAGCAGCCGATCGCCCCGCCGCGTCCGACGGGACCGGTCGAGCTGCCGACCTCGATCGCCGTCAAGGATCTCGCGGCGGCGCTCGGCGTCAGCCATGCCGACGTGATCAAGGAGCTGATCCGCAACGGCATCTTCGCGACCATCAACCAGACGATCGACTACGACACCGCCTCGCTCGTCGCCGCCGAGCTCGGGTACGAGACCGCCGAGCGCGGCACCGCCGAGCGCGCGGCCGCCGCGGTGGCGACCGCCGACACCGAACTCGTCGCGCCGGGCGCCACGACCGACGGGAGCGGCAAGCCGGTGCTGTGGGAGGACGAGGACTCCACCGCGCTCGTGTCCCGCGCTCCGGTCGTGACCGTGATGGGGCATGTCGACCACGGCAAGACCAGCCTGCTCGACGCCGTCCGTCGCACGAAGGTCGCTGCGGGCGAGCGGGGCGGGATCACGCAGCACATCGGCGCCAGCGAGATCGTGCACAACGACCGGCGCATCGTGTTCCTGGATACGCCGGGACACGAGGCCTTCACCGCCATGCGCGCCCGCGGCGCGCAGGTGACGGACATCGCGGTCATCGTCGTCGCCGCCGACGACGGCGTCATGCCGCAGACGCGCGAGGCCATCGACCACGTGCGCGCGGCACGGGTGCCGATGATCGTGGCCATCAACAAGGTCGACAAGGCGGACGCGAACCCGGACCGGGTCAAGCAGGAGCTCGCCGACATCGGCGTCCTGATCGAGGAGTACGGCGGCGACGTCATCGCCGTGCCGGTCAGCGCCAAGCAGGGGACAGGCATCGACGAGCTGATGGAGATGATCCTCCTCGTCGCCGACCTCCAGGAGCTGAAGGCGAACCCGAAGCGACCGGCGATCGGCACGATCGTCGAGTCGAAGCTCGAGAAGGGGCGCGGCAACGTCGCGACGGTCCTCGTCCAGACAGGCACGCTCCGCATCGGCGACGTGGTCCACGTCGGCCGCACCTTCGGGCGAGTGCGGGCGCTGACGAGCGCGTCGGGCAAGCGGGTCAGCTCCGCCGAGCCCGCCACCGCGGTCGAGATCATCGGCCTGCAGGAGCTGCCCGAGGCGGGCGACATCCTCCGCGTGGTGCCCGACGAGAAGACGGCGCGGGATGCCGCCGAGGTGGTCGGGCGCGAGGCGACGTCGGGTGACGGCCGCGCGGCGTCGACGCTCGAGGAGATCAGCGCCCAGATCCAGGCGGCCGAGGTCAAGGAGCTGCGCATCGTCCTGAAGACGGACGTGCAGGGCTCGCTGGGGGCCATCCGCAACGCGCTGGAGCGCCTGAACACGCCGGAGGCGCGGGTGAACATCCTGCGCGAGGGGGCGGGGGACATCAGCGAGTCGGACATCCAGCTCGCCCAGGCGTCGGACGCGGTCGTGGTCGGCTTCAACACCCGGCTCGACCCGGGTGCGCAGCGCGCCGTCGAGGCGACCGGCGTCGACGTGCGGCTGTACGACGTGATCTATCGGGTGACCGAGGACGTCGGCCAGGCCCTGAGCGGCATGCTGACGCCGAAGGTCGTCGAGCAGGTCGAGGGCCACGCCGAGGTGCGGCTCGTCGTCCGCGCCGGTGGCGGCCGCGGTGGCGCCATCGCCGGCTCGTACGTGCTCGACGGCCGCATCGTGCGCGGCGCCCAGGCGCGCGTGCTGCGCGGGGGCGACGTGATCGGCCAGTCCCGGATCGCGTCGCTGAAGCGCTTCAAGGACGACGTGCGCGAGGTCGCGACCGGGTTCGAGTGCGGCATCGGCCTCGAGGGCGTCGAGATCGCCGAGGGCGACGTCATCGAGTGCTTCCAGCTCGTCAGCGAGCAGCCCGCCGGCTGATGCCGGCGGGGCAGGCCGAGCGACCGAAGGACCGATGTCGCAGCGCACCGATCGGCTCGACAGCCAGATCCGCGCCGAGCTGATGCAGCTCATCCAGCGCGAGATGAAGGATCCGCGCGTCGGGTTCGCGACCGTCACCCGGGTCGAGACCGCGAAGGATCTCGGCCATGCCCGCGTCTGGGTGTCGGTCTATGGGCCGGCGGACCGGCGCGACGAGGCGATCGCCGCGCTCCGCGACGCCACCCCGTGGCTGCGCCGCAAGCTCGCAGAGCGGCTGACGATTCGCCACGTTCCGCAGCTCAGCCTGCGGCACGACGACTCGATCGAGTCCGGTGACCGAATCCTGCGCCTGCTGCGCGAGATCGAGGACGAGCGGGGAGTGCCCGCCGACGGTGGCCCGGCGGGCGCCGACCCGGCCGCGGGGCGCGAGGAGGGAGCCGGCGGCCGGTGAGCACCGACGCCGTCGTCGCCGTCCTGCGCGGAGCGGAACGGATCACCGCCTTCTGCCACGAGAACCCGGACGCCGATACGCTGGGCTCGGCGATCGCCCTCCGTCTCGCCGCCGAGCGGCTCGGCAAGGTGGCCGAGGTCGTCTGCGCCGACCGGCCGCCGGCGGCGCTCGAGTTCCTGCCGCGCGTCGACGAGGTTCGCACCGAGCCGGCGCTCGAGCCCGACGTGGCGGTCGTCGTCGACGCCGGCGACCTGAGCCGGATCGGACCGCTGGCCGAGACGCACGCCGAGTGGCTGTCGCGCGCGACAGTGCTGAACATCGACCACCACGTCAGCAATCCGCGCTTCGGCGCGGCCGCGCTGGTGGACCCCGACGCGGCCGCCACCTGCGAGATGGTGGCGCTGCTCCTGCCGCGGCTCGGCGTGGAGCTCGACACCGAGATCGCGACCGCGCTGCTCGCCGGCATCGTGATGGACACCCACACCTTCGCCCATCCGAACGCCACGCCCAGGACGCTGCGCGTCGCCGCCGATCTCGTGGCGGCCGGCGCCCCGCTGCACGCCATCAACCGCGCCATCTACGCCGACAAGCCGTTCGCGACGCTGGCGCTGTGGGGAATGATGCTGGCGGGCATGGAGCAGCGCTGCGACGGGCGGATCGTCTACGCCGCCATGGAGCTCGACATGCTGCGCGAGACCGGAGCCGACCCGGCGGCGAGCGAGGGCTTCGTCGATCTCCTCGGCGCGACGAGGGCGGCCCAGATCACGGTCCTCTTCAAGGAGGCCGAGCCGGCGCGCGTGCGGGTCAGCGTGCGGACGCGGGAGCCGGCGGACGCCGTCGCGATCACCTCCGCGTTCGGCGGAGGCGGCCACGCGCGGGCGGCGGGCTGCACGATCGAGGCGCCGCTGGCCGAAGCGCAGGACCGGCTCCTGGCCGAGTGCGAGCGGGAGCTCCGCCGGCTCGATGCAGGGCGTCGTTAACCTCGACAAGCCGGTCGGGCCGACGAGCCACGACATGGTGTCGCTGCTGCGCCGGCTGACCGGCACGCGCCGGATCGGGCACGCCGGCACCCTCGACCCGCTAGCGTCCGGCGTCCTGCCGATCCTGGTCGGGACGGCGACCCGCTTCAGCGAGGAGCTGACCGCCGGCCACAAGCGGTACGAGGCGACCGTTCGGCTCGGCTTCCGCTCGGAGACGGATGACGCCGAGGGCCCGCTCGTCCCCGGGCGGTTCGTCGGGACCTTCGCGCAGCGACCGCCGGCCTACTCGGCACGGAAGCTGGGTGGGCGCGCCGCGTACCGCTCGGCACGCGCCGGCGCCGCGCTCGACCTGCCGCCCCGCGAGGTGACGATCGAGTCGCTCGTCGTCCGCGACGTCCGTCGCGGAGCGGGATGGACCGACGTGGAGGTGGACCTCCGCTGCGGACCCGGCACGTACGTCCGATCGCTGGCGCGGGACGTCGGCGACCTTCTCGGCTGCGGCGGCTACCTCTTCGCGCTGCGTCGGACCGAGGCGGCCGGCCTCCGCGTGGACGCCGCCATCTCGCCCGAGCGGCTCGGCGAGCTCGCAGAGCGCGGCCGCCTCGAGGTGGCAGTGACCCCGGTGCTCGACCTGCTGCCGTTCCCTCGACTCGGGCTCGACGCCGTGCAGGCGAGCCTCTTCCTGCACGGCGCTCGGTTCCGGGTGGACGACCTCGCCGACGGGCGCTACGCCATCGTGGCCGACGGGGCGCTGCTCGGAACCGCGATCGCCAGCAGCTCGGTCCTCCGGCCGCACAAGGTCCTCGCGGCCGGTGCAGGCGCCGCGCGCGCCGCGGCCCGCGTGTGACGACCGCGCTCGAGACCGGCGTCGGCGAGCTGCGGGCGCTCGGCCCCGCGGCGATCGCCATGGGGGTCTTCGACGGCGTCCACCTCGGCCACCGCGCGCTGCTGGTGGCGACCCGCGAGGCGGCCGGCCGGAACGCCGCGGCCCCCGTTGCGCTGGTGTTCGACCCGCACCCCGACGAGGTGGTGCGTCCCGGCGTCTCCGTTGCCCGGCTGGCGCCGCTGCCGCGCAACCTGGACGAGATCGAGCGCGCCGGGGTCCACGCCGTGCCGGTGCACTTCGACGAGCGGCTGCGCACCATGGCGCCAGAGGAGTTCCTCGACGCGCTGCGGCCGGCGCTCGTCGCGAGCGCGCTCGTCATGACGCCGGACACCGCCTTCGGCCGCGGCCGGAGCGGCACGCCGGAGCGGATGCGCAGCCTCGGCGCCGAGCGTGGCTTCTCCGTCGAGCTGACCGAGCTCGTGCTCCATGGCGGCGCCCCGATCTCGTCGAGCCGCATCCGCCGCCATCTCGCCGACGGCGACCTCGCCGAGGCGACGGCGATGCTCGGCCGGCGGCCGGAGCTCGTCGGGACGGTCATCCATGGCGACGGGCGCGGCCGTCAGCTCTGCTTCCCGACGGCGAACCTCGCTTTCGATTACGTGCCGGCGCTGCCCGCCCTCGGCATCTACCTGGGGTTCTGCGGCGCGCCCGGCCGTGGGCTGCCGGCCGCGCGGCCGGCCCTCGTGTCGGTCGGCGTCCGCCCGACGTTCCACCGGGAGGGCCGCGTCCTGGTCGAGGCGTACGTGCTCGACTGGGATGGCGACCTCTACGGTGCCGACCTCCGCGTCGAGATCGGGGAGCGGCTCCGCGAGGAGCGCCGCTTCGACAGCGTGGATGCCCTGGTGGAACAGATGCGGCGTGACGAGGCGGAGGCGCGCCGCCGGCTCGCCTTCGGTTCGGGCGCCGGTGAGCGCAAAGCGGACGATGGCGGCAGGCAGGCCTCTCTGGTAGACTCGCCCGGATAGAGAGAGATCGTGTTGGAGGAATTCGTGCCGCTCGCCAAGGATGCAAAGGGCGCGGTCATCGACGACTTTGCCACCCATGAGGGCGACACCGGGTCGCCCGAGGTCCAGATCGCGCTGCTCACCGAGCGGATCAACTCACTGACAGAGCACCTGCGGACGTACAAGAACGACAACCACTCGCGCCGCGGCCTGCTCAAGCTGGTCGGGCAGCGCCGCCGCCTGCTGGCGTACCTCGTCCGCAAGGACGTCGACCGCTACCGCGCGGTCATCAGCCGCCTCGGCCTGCGCCGCTAGCCCGCTCGCATGCGAACCAACCGGGGCCCGCTACGGCCTCGGTCTCGCTTCCCACCCTCCTCCGTCGCCCCGCCGCGTGTCGCGCCGCCCTGCGGCTGCGGACCCGGCGACCGGCGCTGACGGAGATCATCGACAACCTGGAGGAACTCAGTGGCAATCAAGGTTGAGGCGCCGATCGGCGGCCAGACCTGGAGCTTCGAGGCCGGCAAGCTCGCTGAACAGGCGGACGGCGCGGTCCTCGTGCGATATGGCGACACCGTCATCCTGGCGACCGCGGTCGCCAGCAAGGAGCCCCGCGAGGGGATCGACTTCTTTCCGCTCACCGTCGACTACGAGGAGCGGATGTACGCCGCCGGCAAGATCCCCGGCGGCTTCATCAAGCGCGAGTCGCGCCCGTCGGAGGCGGCCATCCTGGCCATGCGCCTCACCGACCGGCCGATCCGGCCGCTCTTCCCCAAGGGCTACCGCAACGACGTCCAGGTGGTGCTCACGGTCCTGTCCGCCGACCAGGAGAACGACCCGGACATCCTGGCCGTCAACGGCGCCTCGGCGGCGCTGAGCGTCAGCTCGATTCCGTTCGGTGGGCCGATCGGCGCCGTGCGGGTCGGGCGCATCGGCGGGGAGTTCGTCACCAACCCGACCATGGGCCAGCTCGAGGAGAGCGACCTCGACCTGGTGGTGGCCGGCACCCGCGACGCGGTCATGATGGTCGAGGCCGGCGCGAAGATCGTCCCGGAGTCGGTCATGGCCGACGCCATCGGCTACGGCCACGCCGAGCTCCAGAAGAGCATCGAGCTCCAGGACAAGCTCGTCGCCACCGCCGGCATGCCGAAGAAGCTCCCGTTCGTCGGACCACGCGCCGAGAGCGTGATCAAGCTCGGCGATGCGCTGTCCCGGGGCGAGAACGAGTTCGTCGTGGTGGACGTCGAGACGACGGCGATCAAGCCGGAGAACGGCTACATCGTCGACCTGGCTGCCCTCCGCGTGCGCGACGGGCAGGTCGTCGAGCGCTTCGAGTCGCTGGTCAATCCCGGCCGCCCGATCGTCGGGCACCAGATCCACGGCATCGGCAACGACGACGTGGCCAGCGCGCCGACCGCCGCCGACGCGCTGCCGCGCTTCGTCGAGTTCGTCGGTGACCGGCCGCTCGTGGCCCACAACGTCGCCTTCGACCTGCCGTTCGTGCTCCGTCACCTGCCGAACGACGTGAAGTGGCAGCCGAAGGCGATCTACGACACGCTCGAGCTCGGCTACCAGCTGTATCCCGACGCCGGCAGCTACCGCCTGAGCGACCTGACCCGCTTCGTCTTCGGCCGCGACCACGCCGAGGCGCATCGCGCCATGCCGGACGCTGAGGCGACGGCGAGCCTCTTCATCCACTTCACCGATGGCCTCGCCGAGCGACTCGACGAGATCCGTCGCGACATCGCCGACGAGGTCCGGCGCGCCCGTGAGGCGTACAACCGCTCGGAGCAGGGCGAGCAGCTGGAGGACGTCCGGCGGCGGCACGGCATCGGCGGCGCGCTCTTCGACGCGCTGACGAAGGCGACCGTCCGCGAGCTGGTGTTGACCGAGAACGTCCGCCACGACGGCCGAGACACGACCACCATCCGGCCGATCAGCGTCGAGGTCGGCGTCCTGCCCCGCACCCACGGTTCGGCGATCTTCACACGCGGCCAGACGCAGGCGCTCTCGATCGCCACGCTCGGCTCGACCTCGGACGTGCAGCGGCT
>DATADA010000007.1:0-7128 GCA_036258775.1 Candidatus Limnocylindria bacterium
TCGAGCCGAGCGGAGACGAGGCCAGCTACGCGTGGGACGCCGCCGAGAGCCACGTTGTGCCCAACACCGCCATCGTGCACAGCTGGCGCGCGCGGGACGCCGACGGAGAGGTCGAGGCGGTATCGGCGGAGGCGACCCACGTCTACGACGACGACCGCGCCGGATTCGACTGGCAGGAGGCGGAGCTGGGCGACGCCACCGTCCACTGGTACGGGAACGCCGAGGAGCGGGCGCGCCGGCTCGGCGACAGCGCGGCCGGCGCGGCGCGATCGGCCGAGGCCCTGCTCGGCAACCGGCTCGCGGCCCCGATCGACATCTTCGTCTACCGCACGCGCGACGAGTTCTTCGGGGCGCTCGGCCCCGGTGCCCGCGAGTGGACCGGCGCCGCCGCCTTCCCCGACCTGCGGACGGTGTTCCTCTACCTCGAGGGCGGCTCGGACTCGTACCTGGAGCGGGTCGTCGTCCACGAGGTGACGCACGTCGTCTTCCATGACGCGACCGACAACCCGTATCACGAGCCCGCCCACTGGCTGAACGAGGGGATCGCGACCTGGTCCGAGGAGCGCGGACCCGGGCAGCAGCGTCCGCTGGTCGAGCTCGAGGCGCGATCCGACGGGCTGTTCGCGTTCGAGGCGCTCACCGACCAGTTCCCGATCGGCGAGCGCGGCTCTGCCCTCGCGTACGCACAGGGCACCGTCATGGTGGACCGCATCATCGACGAGCACGGCGAAGGAGCTGTCGCCGCCATCGCGGCCGCATACCGTGACGGCGCGACGGACGCGGAGGCGCTCGAGGCCGCTACCGGCGCTCCGGCCGAGCAGCTGTACGACGACTTCTACGACGCGTTCGGCGCCGATCAGCCGGAGCCGGTGACGCCCGAGGCGATCCCACCGTCCGACGTCAGCGTACCGGGCGACGCCGTCTCGAGCCCCTCCTCGAGCGCCGCGCCCGCGCGGGCGCCGGGACCGGACCCGGACGAGCGGCCGGCGGCGAGCGACGGCTCCGCGGCCTGGCTCCCGCTCGTCCCGGTCGTCGTCCTCGCCGGCGTGGGTCTGGCCCTGGTCCTCGTCATCCGCCGGCGGGCCGCATCCCGGGACGCGTGATGGAGGCCCGGCTCCGGGGCGACGGCCGCGGGACGCGCGCGGGCCCGCTGAGCCTGGCGCTGGCGCTCGTCGTGATCGGCTTCGTCGGCGTCGTCCAGTGGGACTCGTCGGCGGCGCGAGAGGAGTTCACGACCTCGGCACAGCAGGCGCTCGCGCGCCAGGTCCTCGCGCTCGAGCGGGAGCAGGCCGCCCTGCGCGAGCAGATCGCCGAGGCCGAGGCCGACGTGCGCCGCGAGCAGGACGAGAGCGAGGGATCGCAGGCCGCGCTGGAGGAGCTCAACGGCAGGCTCGAGGCGGCCCGGGTCGCGGCGGGGCTGACCGAGGTGCGAGGCCCGGGCCTGATCGTCGAGATCGCCGACTCGAAGCGAGTCGTGCCGGCGGGCGACAACCCGGCGAACTACATCGTCCTCGTGGACGACCTGCGCGACATCGTGACGGCGCTGTGGGCGTCCGGCGCCGAGGCGATCACCATCAACGGCGAGCGGCTGGTCGCCAGCTCGTCGATCTACGGGGTCGGCTCGTCGGTGCTCGTCAACACCGCCTTCCTGCAGCCGCCCTTCCGGATCGAGGCGATCGCGCGCGGCGAGACGCACGACCGGTTCCTCGCCCACCCCGCCTTCCTCGGCAGGGCCGCTCGCCGCATCGACGCGTACGGGCTCGAGTTCGCCACCGCGCCCGACGACGAGCTCGAGCTGCCGGCCTTCCTCGGCGCCACCCGGCTGCGCTGGGCGGTGCCGAGCGGGGAGGCGTCCTGATGCGCGGCCCGCTGGCGTGGCTGAGCCTGTTCCTGGTCGGCGCCCTGATCGGGATCCTGCTGGTCGGTCAGCTGCGGTCGCAGAACCGGCCGCAGGAGCTCACCTCGCTCACCGCGCAGGAGCTGTCGGCGCTGATCGAGACCCAGTCGGCCCGGAACCGCGAGCTGCGCGCCGGGCTCTCCGAGGCACGCGACCGGCTGCGCGAGTACACCCTGGCCGATGCGCGCGGCTCGGGCGCGCGCGAGGTGACCGAGGAGGACCTGGCCCGCATCGCGGCCTTCGCGGGCCTGCTGCCGGTCGAGGGACAGGGGGTCACCGTCGCCATCGACGGGGCGCTCGACGCGATCGCGGTCAACGACCTCGTCAACGAGCTGCGCAACGCGGGAGCCGAGGCGATCGCGGTCGATGACGTGCGGATCACCGCCCGCTCGGTCGCCGTGCAGGGGGCGCGGAACATGGAGGTCGACGGCGAGGAGATCGGGCGCGCCTTCACGATCCGCGCCATCGGCTCGCCGGAGGGGCTGATGAGCACGCTCCAGCGACCCGGCGGCATCATCAGCCAGCTCGAGCAGTTCGTCGACGCCACCATCACGCTGACCCCGGTCGGGCCGGCGCTCGGGGTCGCCGGTGCGCCGGAGATCATGCGCCTGCCGGCGACGCGGCTCGAGCTGCAGCCCGAGGTTGCGCGGCGGGTACCCTAGGAGCACTCGCCAGCCAGTGGAGGTCGGATGCAGGAGCTCATCGATCGCGCCCTCGACGCCGCGGAGCGCGGCGGGGCGAGCTATGCCGACGTCCGGCTCGTGGAGCGCGAGCGGGAGGAGCTGACGGTCAAGAACGGCGCGCTCGAGGCTGCCGCCTCGACGCGCTCGGCCGGTTTCGGCGTGCGCGTCATGGTCGACGGCGCATGGGGCTTCAGCGCGAGCTCGCTGCTCGAGCGCGGCGAGGCCGAGCGTGTCGCGCGCGACGCCGTCGACATCGCGCGAGCCAGCCGGCTGGCGCTGCGCGAGGCCGCCGTGCTCGACGACACCCCGCCGCAGAGCGGCAGCTACCGGACTCCGGTGGCGGAGGATCCGTTCGCCGTGGCCATGGACGAGAAGCTGCGGCTCCTGCTCGACGCCGACGCGGGGATGGCGCGCGTCGCCGGCGTGTCGGTTCGTGAGAGCAGCTTCTCGGCCGGCAGGGAGCGCAAGACGTTCGCGTCGAGCGAGGGGGCCCGGGTCGAGCAGGAGATCGTCGAGACCGGCGCCGGGCTCGAGGCGATGGCGGTCAACGAGACGGAGATGCAGCAGCGGTCCTATCCGCAGTCCGGCGGCCAGCACGTCACCGGCGGGTTCGAGGCGGTGCGCGCCATGGCGCTTCCCGACCACGCCGAGCGCGTGGCGGAGGAGGCGGTGGCCCTGCTCGCCGCGCCGCAGTGCCCGTCCGGAGAGATGACGCTCGTGCTCGAGTCGAGCCAGGTCGCGCTCCAGATCCACGAGTCGTGCGGCCACCCGACGGAGCTGGATCGCGTCTTCGGCACGGAAGCCTCCTATGCCGGCACCAGCTTCCTCACCACCGACAAGCTGGGTGGCTTCCGGTATGGCTCCGAGCTGGTCAGCATCGACGCCGATGCGACCGCGCCCGGTGGCCTCGGCACCTTCGGCTACGACGACGAGGGTGTGCCGGCCCAGCGTGCGCCGCTCGTCGAGCGGGGCGTGCTGGTGGGGTACCTCACGAGCCGCGAGACCGCGCCGCGGATCGGCCGCCGGAGCATGGGCAGCGCCAGGGCCTGGAGCTGGAACCGGATCCCGCTCATCCGCATGACGAACGTGAACCTGCGGCCGGGCGATGCCGGATCGCTCGACGACCTCATCGCGGACACGCGCGACGGGATCTACATGGCGACGAACAAGAGCTGGAGCATCGACGACCGACGCCTCAACTTCCAGTTCGGTGACCAGATCGGCTGGCTCATCCGGAACGGCAGGCTGGATCGCATGGTCAAGAACCCCACGTACACGGGCATCACGCCGCGCTTCTGGGGCGGCTGCGACGCGATCTGCGGAGAGTCGGAATGGACGCTGTGGGGCGTCCCGAACTGCGGCAAGGGCGAGCCGGGCCAGGTCGGGCACGTCGCGCACGGCGCCGCTCCGGCTCGCTTCCGCGGCGTGCGAGTCGGCGTCGGCCGATGGTGACGCCGGTCGAGCCGGTGGCCCCCGGCCGGGACCAGGTGACATCGGTTCTGGAGGCGGCGCTGGCGGCCTCGCGGGCCGAGGCGACCGAGGTCGTGTACGTCGGCAGCGACGACGCGCTCACTCGCTTCGCCAACAACCAGGTGCACCAGAACGTCCGCGAGCACGATACGCATCTCCAGGTGCGGGTGATCGACGGCGGGCGCCTCGGCGTGGCGAGCACCAACCGGCTCGACGAGGACGCCATCCGGGATGTCGTGGCGCGCGCCGGCGCGATCGCGGAGCGGGCGGCGCCGAACCCGAAGCTCGGCCCGCTGCCCGGCCCGAACACGCGCGAGGCTGAGCGTGACGTCGGCTACGTCTCGGCGACGGCTGAGGCGAGCCCCGACCGACGTGCCGAGGGCGCGCGGGCGGTCATCGCCGCCGGCGCGGCGGAGAACCTGATCGTGTCCGGCTCGTACGCGACCGGCACGCTGGCGGTCGCGGTGGCGAACTCGAGCGGGCTCCGCGCCGAGCACCGTACGACGCACGCGCGACTCCTCACGGTGATGATGGACCGCCTCGGCGGTGACGCAGCCAGCGGATACGCCAACGCCGCCTCCCCGGACGTGAGCCGGATCGACGCCGCTGCCGTCGGCGCGGAGGCGGCCGACAAGGCGGCGCGCTCGCGCGGCGCGATCGAGCTCGAGGCGGGCGACTACGAGGTCGTGCTGGAGGAGTACGCCGTCGCGACCGTGCTCGACTACCTGGGCTTCATCGGCTTCGGCGCGCTCGCGCTCGAGGAGGGCCGCTCGTTCATGGAGCTCGGCCGCCGGGTGATGGGCGAGAACGTCTCGATCTGGGACGACGGCACCGATCCCGCCGGCGTGCCGACCCCGATCGACTTCGAGGGAGTGGTCAAGGCGCGGGTCGACCTCGTGCGGGGCGGCATCGCCACGGCGGTGGTCCACGACTCGTCGACGGCGCACCGCGCCGGCACCGCGTCGACCGGGCACGCGCTGCCCGCGCCGAACCTGTGGGGGCCCCTGCCGACGAACCTGTTCATGGCGGGCGGCGACGCCCCCCGCTCCGACCTCGCAGCGCCGATCGAGCGCGGGCTGTGGGTCACCCGCTTCCATTACGTCAACCCGGTCCATGCCAAGCGCGCGATCCTGACCGGCATGACGAAGGACGGGACGTTCCTGATCGAGAACGGCCGCCTGACAAGGCCGGTCCTGAACCTGCGCTTCACGCAGTCGATCCCCGAGGCGTTCAGCGAGATCACCGCCATCAGCCGCGAGACGCGCATCGTGCCGTCCGAGTACTTCGGCGCCTCGCGCGTGCCCGCGGTCCGGGTCGGTCGCTTCAGCTTCACGGGCGTGACCGCCCGGGAGGGGAGCGGGTGACGGTGGGGGCCGTCGACCTGCGTCTCGGTGACCGACTCCGCCTTCGCAAGCCGCATCCCTGCGGAAGCCGGGCGTGGGAGGTCGTCCGCCTCGGCGCCGACATCGGGCTGGTGTGCGAGGGCTGCGGGCACCGCATCCTGATGGATCGGCTCGACGTCGAGCGCCGGTTCACCGGCTACCTCGGGCGCGGGCCGGACGGAGCCTGACCGATGGCGCACTTCGACGTCCCCGCCGACGAGGTGGTGACCGGCGACCTGTCCGATGCGGGGAGCGTCTTCAGCAACCGCGCCTTCCTGTCGCTCTGGTCGGCGCAGGTGCTCAGCCAGCTGGCGAGCAACATCGTGCTGGCGGCGCTCATGGCGGCCGTCTTCGGCAGCACGGGCTCGAACACGGCCAACGCGGTGCTGATCCTGACCTTCCTCGTGCCGGCGGTCCTCTTCAGCGTGGTCGCGGGCGTCTTCATCGAGCGGGCCGACGCGCGCATCATCATGCTGGCCACCAACATCGTCAGGGCGGTCGGCACGGTCGGCTTCATCTTCGTCGCCCCGAACACCCAGACCGCCAACGTCCCGCTGGTCTACGCGCTGAACCTGCTCATCGCCACCGCCAGCGCGTTCTTCGCCCCGGCCGAGCTGACGGCGATCCCGCGGCTCGTCGACCGGCGGCACCTGATGGCCGCCAACTCGATCTTCGTGCTGACCGTCAACGCGACCTTCGCGCTCGGGTTCGGCTTCCTCGGGCCGCTCCTGCTCAAGACGACCGGGCCGATCGCCGTCTACGTCGTCGTGGCCGTGATGTTCGCTGCCTCGGCGGTGGCGATCATCCCCATCAGCTCCGTGCCGCCGGACCTCGCCCGCGCCCGCGGGCACGAGGCGCAGCGGGCGGTCCAGGAGCTCGTCTCGCAGGTGCGCGAGGGGATGGCGTTCGTCCGCCGCCACAAGGCGATCGCCTGGTCGCTGACCTACCTCGGCGTGGCGGCCAGCCTGATCGGGGTGATGGGCGCCATCGGCCCGGGGTTCGCCGAGCAGATCCTGCACCTGACGGAGGAGGACTTCTTCTTCGTGATGGGCCCGGCGGGGATCGGCGCCGTGATCGGGATCCTGTTCCTCAACTCGTACGGCAGGGAGCTGCCGAAGCGGCTGGTGATCGACATCGGCCTGCTGGCGATGGGGGTCACGCTCATCGCCCTCGCGGTGGTGAAGCCCCTGACGGGCGTGGTCGCCCCGGCCGTGGCGCCGATCGAGGAGCGGCTGCCGACCGCGCTCGCGCCCCTGCTCAGCCTCATCGCGGTGGTCGTGGTGATCGCCGTGCTGGCCGGGGTGGAATACGCGTTCGTCGCGATTCCCTCGCAGACGGCGCTGCAGGAGGATCTGCCCTCCGACGTCCGTGGTCGGGTGTTCGGCATCCTGAACACGCTTCTGTCCATCGCCTCCTTCTTCCCGGTGATCGCCGCGCCGGCGGCGGCCGACCTGCTGAACATCGCCTTCGAGGGCGCCGGCATCCCGATCGTCATGGCCCTGCTCGGGATGGCGACGCTGTGGGCCGGGGTCGCCTCGTGGCGGCGGAACCAGCGCGCCGGGCTGCACCGCGCTGCCCGGCACGAGGCGGCCGAGCCGGCAGCGGCGCTCGCGGTCCGCCCGCCGATTCCGGATCCGGCCGCCGCACGGGCGATCCGCCGTCGCCGGCGGCGCCGCCCGGCCGACCGCCGACTCGC
>DATADA010000008.1:0-2800 GCA_036258775.1 Candidatus Limnocylindria bacterium
GGCACATCACCACGCAGATCGTCGTGCGGCCCGGTCAGATCGTGATCCCCGGGACGGTCATCGGGTACGAGGGAAGCACCGGCTGGTCGACCGGCTGCCACCTCCACTTCGCCATCAACGACAACGGGGTCTGGGAGAACCCGCGCTTCTATCTCCCCTAGCTCACCGCGGCAGGGGCGGCGCGCCGGTCACCCCGCCGTCGGGGCGGGAGGGGCGACTCAGGCGACCACCGGCTCCCGCACGCCGGGCGCGTACAGCCGGTCGACGTACTCGCTCAGCATGCGGGCCGTGCTGAACTGCCAGAGGGACGACTCGATCGCCGCCCGCATGGTGGCCAGCCACGCGCGCGGCAGGCCGCTCGCGTCGCGCTCGTGGAAGCGCGGCACGATCTCCTGCTCCAGCAGCCGGTACAGCTCCACGGCGTCCGCGTCGTCCTGCGCCGCCTCGTCCGGCAGCGTCTCGCGGCCGCCGATCGCCCACCCGTTGCGCCCGTCGTATCCCTCGTCCCACCAGCCGTCGAGCACGCTGACGGACGGCACGCCGTTCATCGCCGCCTTCATACCGGAGGTGCCCGACGCCTCCATCGGCCGGCGCGGGTTGTTCAGCCAGAGGTCGACGCCACCGACGAGGTACCGGCCGACGCGCATGTCGTAGTCCTCGAGGATGAAGACGCGGCCGCGCAGGCGCTGTGAGCGAGAGAGGGTGAAGATGTGCTGGATCACCTTCTGGCCGGGCCGATCCGCCGGGTGCGCCTTGCCGGCCATCACGATCTGCACCGGGCGATCGGTGCTCGACAGGATGGCGGCCAGCCGCTCCTCGTCCTCGAACAGGAGCGCCGCGCGCTTGTAGGTGGCGAATCGGCGCGCGAAGCCGATCAGCAGCGCGTCCGGGTTGACCACGTCGCGCACGCGGCGGAGCTCGTCGGGCGACTCACCGTGGCGCGCGAACTGGCGTGCCAGGCGCCCCTCCATGAAGCCGATCAGCTCGCGCTTCTGCTGCTGGTGGGCGGCCCACAGGTCCTCGTCGGACAGGTCGCCGAGCTGCGCGACCGGCGCCGGGTCCCGGAGGTCGACCAGCAGCGGCGTGCCGATGGCGCGTTCCAGGACGCGGCGCACGGGGCGGCCGAGCCAGGTCGGCACGTGGACTCCGTTCGTGATCGCATCGACAGGGTGGCCGGCGATCTCCTGCCACGTCTCGGTCGCGGTGCGCCCGTGGAGCTGGCTGACCGCATTCGCGGCGGTGGTGTGACGCAGCGTGAAGGCGGTCATGTCGAACGGCGCCTCCGGCTCCTGGGTCCTGCCCCGGCCGAGCTCCATCAGACGCGCCGGATCCATCCCGGTCGCGTCGAACCACGGGGCGAGGTTCTTGCCGACGAGCGGCCGCTCGAACACCTCGTTGCCGGCCGGCACCGGTGTGTGGATGGTGAAGACGGCGTTGCGAGCCACCCGCCGCAGCGCCTCCTCGGGATGCAGCCCGGGCTCCGCGGCGCGCAGCCTGCGCGCGCGCTCGAGCAGCAGGAAGGCGGAGTGGCCCTCGTTGAGGTGCCAGACCGCCGGCTCCACCCCGAGCGCGGCGAGAGCGCGCACGCCGCCGATGCCGAGCACAATCTCCTGGCAGAGGCGCATCTCGCGCCCGCGCACGTAGAGGATGTGGGTGATCGGCCGGTCGGCCACGTCGTTGGCGGGGATGTCGGTGTCGAGCAGCAGGATCGGGACGCGGCCCACCTGGGCCACCCACACCGCGGCGTGCACGCTGCGCCCCGGGAAGTCGACGCTCACCTGGAGCGGCGCGCCGTCCTGCCCCCGCGCTCGACGCAGCGGCAGCAGCGCCGGATCGAGGTCGGGCTGGGTGTGCTCCTGGTTGCCATCGGCGTCGATCTGCTGCCGGAAGTAGCCGCGGCGGTAGAGGAGGCCCACGCCGATGAAGGGCAGGCCGGCGTCGGACGCACTCTTGCAGTGGTCGCCGGCCAGGATGCCCAGGCCGCCCGAGTAGATCTGCATCGACTCGTGGATCCCGTACTCGGCGCAGAAGTAGGCGACCGGGCCGGGCAGCCGCGCGGCGGGGCCGGTCGGCCGATCCGAGCCGTTCGCCAGGTAGCGGGTGAAGTCGTCGAGCACCCGCGAGGCGTCGACCGCGAAGTCCTCGTCCTCCGCCAGCTCGCTCCAGCGGGCGGCATCGGTCGCGCGCAGCACCGGGATGGGGTTGCGGTAGCGGGTCCACGACGCGGGTGAGATCCGGCTGAACAGGCTCTGCGCGCGCGGGCTCCAGCTCCACCACAGGTTGTAGGCCAGCTCACCGAGGCCCTCGACCCCCGGCGGCAGGTTGAGGGCGTCTCCGGGCATGGTCGGGACGCGGATGGCACGGCTCATGTCGGCGCGGATGATACGCATCCTGCGGGCCACGCTTGCCCGGTCACCCGCGACCGCGGCCAGGCGGTAGGCTAGCCGCGCCGATGAACGACGGCCACAGCATCAGCGACGCGGCGACGCTGCTGGGCGTGCCAGCCGAGCGCGTCTGGGAGCTCCTGGCGCGGGGTGTGCTCGCCGGCGAGCCGCTCGACGACGGCGGGTACCGTGTCTTCCTCGGGTCGGCCGCGCCAGGCGAGGCCGGCCGATCGCGGCGCGGGACGACCGCCGCCGACCCGCCGCCCGGCGGTGCCGCGTCTGCGTCCGACTTTTCGGGCGCCGAGCGGGGCGCGTTCCGGGAGCTGTTGACGGAGTTCCGCAACCTGACCGAGCGCTACGGGCAGGCCCTGCTCGCGCTCGGCGAGGCGCGCGGCGAAGTTGCCGCCCTGCTCCAC
>DATADA010000009.1:0-1958 GCA_036258775.1 Candidatus Limnocylindria bacterium
TCCAGCGCGGCGGGGAGCAGTGCGGTCACCATGCCCCCGGAGAGATCGCCGCGCTGGAGGCCTACACCGACGGGATGGCCGAGATGGGCGCCGGGATCCACCCGTCCGAGCTCCGGCTCGGTGTCTTCGCGGCGATCGCCCTGCGGTGGACGCTGGTCCGGGACGTCGTCCGGGCTCTCCTCGGCAAGAGCGCTGCGCGGCGCGGGAGCGCGCCGGCTGAGTCGCCGGCGCACGCCCTCGACGAGCTGATCGCGCTCACCGCGGTCCTATTCGAGGCGGCCGCGCACACGAGAGCGCTACTGCGCCGAACGTGACGGCTCCTCCTATGACTCTCGGGCGGCGCGCTCGCCAGCCAGCAGCCGGACCTGCGCCGATGGCAGGCTCGACCACCAGCGGCCGTAGCGACGATAGACGTCGGGCTGCCGACCGGAGAGGAAGGCAACCAGCGAGCTGGCCTCCACCTCCAGCGCGTCCCATGTCGCATCGTCCAGCGGATGGAACGCCGTCGCCTCGATCGCCCCCGCTCGCTCCGGCGCCGGACGCCACACTCCGGCGACGTACCCGTCGACGAGCACCGTCGGCAGGGTGTCGCCGTTGCTTCTGATGATGAGCTTGCGATACGGCTCGGGGATGATCCGGCTCCGGTCCCGGTATGCGAGCAGGACGCTGTCCCACATCCCCAGCAGCCGCGGCGGCGCGGGGCTCTCGTCGGGTGGCAGGGGCGCTCCGCGGATGTCATACAGCGGCTTCCCGTCCGGGCCGGCGCACGTCTCGAGGTCGTCCGCCAGCACGTCGAGCGCGGCTCGGATGGGTGGCACCGGGATGAGTGTGAAACTCCCGATGTCGGCAGCGGACGCCGGGCCGAAGGCCTCGAGGTACCGCCGGACGAGGATGGGGAGGGCCGCCTCTTCGCCACCGTCGAACGGCGCGAGCGGCGCGGCGACGTACGACGGCCGGTCCCCGAACGACCACGGGCCCCCGGTCGGCGCGTGAATCACCGGGGCGAACGTCCGCAGGGCCCACCATGCACCCGGCTTCGGCAGCGCGCCGACCCGATTGGTCAGCATCGCCTCCATCTCGGCGTTCGTGCGGGGCTGCTCCGTGAACGCCAGCACCTGCGCCACGAGCGCTTCCGCATCGGCGATCGAGAGGCCGGCGCGGATGAAGCGATCGTCGCCCAGCCGCGACCGGCGCAGGGAATAGACCATCGCGCGGTGGAAAGCCGGATAGTCATCGGCCGCCACGGCGTGGAGCGTGATGCGCATCAGGGTCGCCTTGACGATGGAGTGCTCCCCGAAGGCGCGATCCATCTCGGCCGGATCGAACCCCGCGACCCGATTCCACAGAGCGATGTACGGCGACGCCGCCGACTGGGCCTGGAGCGCGCACACCGCGCGGACGGCGTCCACCACATCGAGGTGCCGCCGGGCGAGCAGCAGCTGCCGGCCGAGGGTGGCCCGGTTCAGCTGCCGCGCTGTCAGCCTCGGCTGGCTGGACGCACCTCCGTTCGCCACTAGCCGTCGGGGAGGCCGGTCGCGCGCCGCTCGTGATCGGGGTCGTACGTCAGCTCGTAGATGTTGCCGTCCGGCGCGCGGAAGTGGACGGTCTCGTAGCCGTCCTCGTTCGGTCCGTACCCACCCACGATCTCCGCGCCCAGCTCGGCCAGCAGCCTGCGACCGCCCTCGAGATCGTCGACGCGAAAGCCGACGACCGGAGAGTTCGCGAACGACGGCTTCGTGCCGTCCGCATACAGCTCGATGATGTCGCCATCGGGGAAGCTCCACAGGCGAAACCCGGGTTCCTGACGTGGAGCCGGTACGCCCATGAGGCGCTCCATGAAGGTCGCCATCGCATCGAAGCTGGGCGTCTGCACGCCCGTCCACACGATGCCACGCAGTCTCATTCGTGAACGCTCCGTAGGTTTCGGGCTGCTGTCGGCGCGCATGCTACCCGCGCTA
>DATADA010000010.1:0-4325 GCA_036258775.1 Candidatus Limnocylindria bacterium
GACCCGGGCGGCATTCTGGATTCCGATCCAGCCGAAGAAGACCCGGCCGAAGTCGACTGCCATGACGAGCAGCAGCACGAGGATCGGGAGCACGAGGGCGAACTCGACCATGCCCTGGCCACGGGACGCTGAGGAGAGAGAGCGTTTGACGGAGGTCATACGAGGTGCGACAAGCCTGGTTGCGCGGGAATCGACCGGAGGCTATCAGCGGGACCTTACAGGCCACCTTGCACGCTAGGTTCCCGGGTGCCGGGCGGCGACGGTACTTTCGTTACCCCGCCGTTGGAGCGCCGGCCTCGGCGGGGATCACCTCCGCCGGGAGGGAGACGGTGATGGTCGTCCCGGCGTCAGGCTCGGACCGGACGTCCAAGCGGCCGCCCATCAGCTCGACCAGCCCGGCGGCCGTGAAGAGCCCGATGCCGCTCCCGTCGGGGGCAAGGTCTCGCGCCCGCGGCGCACGGTAGAAGCGCTCGAAGGCGCGGTGCCGCGTCATCGCGTCCATCCCGATGCCGTGGTCGGTGATGGCGATCTCCTCGACGTGCTCGGCCGGTCCCGATTCGGGTCCCACGGGGTCGCCGGCGTGGCAGGCAAGCGTCACCTCGATCGGGCTTCCGGACGCGCTGTACTTCAGCGCGTTGTCGAGCAGCGACCAGATCACCTGCTCGAACCTCGCCGGATCTCCGACCGCAAGGCGGTCGGGGCCGGTGGCCTGCAGCACGAGCTGGCGATCCTCGGCACGCAGCGCCGACCACACCCGCCGCACGATCGGCTCCGTTCGGAAGACCTCGCGGCGGGGCTGGATGGCGCGGGCCTCGAGGCCGGACAGCGTGAGGAGCTGCGCCACCATGCGACGCAGGCGGTCGGCCTGGTGGACGATCGCCTCAAGATCCGCGCGAGCCGACGGGATCAGCCCCTCGCCCGCGAGGAGCTCGCCGGCGAGCGCTCCGATGCTCGTCAGGGGGGTCTGCAGATCGTGGGTGACGCCGCGCAGGAAGTCGGCCTGGACCTGCGACAGCCGATCCAGCTCGGCGGCCTGGACGTGCACCCGGCGATAGAGGATCGAGTGCTCCAGCACGCTGGCGGTGTGCTGCGCGAGCAGGCTGAACAGGGTGAGCTCCGCCGGCGTGGGATCCGGGCGGCCCTCCCACGGCGCCAGGAGGATGGCGCGGATCGCATCGCCCGCGCCGACCTCCACGGCGACGAACGAGCCCCACGGCCCGTCGATGCGCGCCGGACCGGGGCCTGCCGTTCCGGCCCAGCGCTGCAGATCGGTCAGCGGGGTCGGCGGGGCGTCGCCTTCGTCGCCGTAGACGCCGGCCGGGATCTCCTCGCCGGCGAGGACGGCAAGGCTCCACGTCGAGTCGCGAGCGACGGCACGGGTTGCCCGGACCACGTGCCGGGCGACGGCGACGGGCTCGTGGGTGATCGGCGTGCCGGCGAAGCTCTCGGCCAAGTCGCGCATCTGCCGGTTGCGTTCGTCGAGCAGCGCGGCCAGCCGCCGGAATGCCGAGCTCTCGCGCTCGGCATCGGCGGACGCTCCGTCCGGTCTGTGCGACACCGGCTGCCCACGCTCGGCGAGCGCGACGAGGCGACGAAGGTCCGAGGCGAACGACCGCGAGGCGACCACTGCGACGACGGTGGCCCAGACGGCCGCGAGCACGGAGACGAGGAGGAGGGTCGTGCCGAGCCCGAGCGCCGTCAGCTGCTCGCCGGCGAAGGCGCTCAGCAGGGCGAACACCGCCAGGGGCGGCAGCGCGGCGACGAGGATGATGGCCAGCAGCCGCAGCGACAGGCTGTGGGCCACGGCTCAGGTTATGCGCGCGGGAGTGGGCAGCGAGCAGAGCCGGTAGCCCATCCCCCGCTCGGTGAGCAGGAACTCGGGCGCGTCGGGGTTCGCCTCGAGCTTCTGCCGGAGCCGGCGGACGGTCACCCATACATACGATGGGTCGGCGCCATCCGACTCGGGCCACACCCGCTCGAGCAGCGACTCGGTCCTCACGCTGCGGTCGAGCGAGGCGGCGAGGACGCCGAGAAGGCGGGTCTCGACCGGCGTCATCGGCAGCGTCCCGCGGTCGGTTCGGATCTCTCGCCCGCTGAAGTCGATGACGACCGAGCCGCCGCCGAGCGACAGCCGCGAACGGTACGAGCCGGTCCGGCGCAGGATGCGGTTGATCCTCGCGATCAGCTCGTCGGCGCTGAACGGCTTGGTGACGTAGTCCTCGGCGAAGCTGCCGAGCGCATCCACCTTCGCCACGTCGGCGTCGACCGCCGACAGCACGATGATCGGCAGGTCCGCAATGCGCTTGACGCGCCGTGCCAGCTCAACCCCGTCCATCCCCGGCATCATGAGGTCGATAACGAGGAGCGACGGCCATCCGTGCTCGAGCGCGCGCAGGGCGTCCGGCCCGGAGGTCGCGGTCCGGATACGGAACCCCTCGCGGGCGAGGCGACGCTCGAGCAGGGCGAGCAGCGAGCGGTCGTCATCGACCAGCAGCAGTGCCGGCCGGAGCGCCGGCTCCACGGTCAGATGCCCTTCGCCACCGTGATGACGGCCGGCCCCAGGATGATGATGAAGATCGTCGGGAAGATGCAGCCGGTCATCGGGAAGAGCATCTTCACCGGTGCCTTGGCCGCCGCCTCCTCCGCTCGCTGCCGGCGCTCGATGCGGAGCTGCTGGGACTGAATCTGGAGCACCTTGGCGATCGGGACGCCGAGCTGTTCGGCCTGGACGATCGCGCCGATGAAGTTCGTCACCGGCCGCGCGTCCGCCCGCTTCGTGATGTCGCGCAGCGCGTCGCGACGGGTTCGTCCCATCCGAACCTCCGACAGCGCCTGCCGGAATTCGTCGATCAGCGGCCCCTCCATCTTCTCGACGACCTTGGCGAGGGCCGCGTCGAAGCCGAGCCCGGCCTCGACCGAGATGGTGAGCAGATCGAGCGCGTCGGGCAGCTGCATGATCATCTCGGTCGCGCGGGCCCGGATCTTTCGACCGAGCCAGACCTCCGGCAGGATGTACCCGAGCGCCAGGCCCACCACGCCGAAGATCATGCCGAAGGCGAGGCCGCGCATCAGCAGCCCGAGCAGCACGGCCACGATGCCGAGGACGATCGCGCCAAGGAGCTTGACGCCCATCCAGTCGGCGCCGCGCAGGCCGCCGGGGTAACCGGCCTGCTCCAGCCGCGCCTCGGCACGCGCGATGACGTTGCCCTGGTTCTCGCGCCTGCCGAACGTCGCCAGGCGCTTGATGAGGGGCCGCACGGCGCGGTCGAAGAACGGCTGCTGGAGCTCCATCTCCTCGAGCGACTGCGGCTGCACGACCAGCTGCTCGAGCCGCTGCTGAACGGCGTCCTTCGGCGGCCGCGAGGCGACGCCGAAGACGATGAGCAGGACGGCGACCGCCGCGACTGCGGCGATGATGAACTCCGGCTGAAAGATCACGGCCTCACACCTTGATGTCGATGACGCGCCTGATGATCATGTAGCCGAGGAACATGCTGATCCCCGCCAGGCCGAGGAAGGCGATCCCGAGCGGCAGCCCGAAGAACTCCGGCGGGCGCTCGAAGAACATGCCCATGTAGCGCGGCGCGATCATGAAGAGGATCCCGCCCAGCGCGACCGGCAGCAGCATCAGCACGTACCCGGAGTAGCGCTGCATCGCCGTCAGCGTGTTGATCTCGCCCTTGATCCGCATCCGCTCCCGGATGGTGAACGCAATCGCGTCGAGGATCGTGGCGAGGTTCCCGCCCACCTGGCTCTGGATGGTGATCGCGGTGACCATCAGCTCGAGGTCCTCGGACGCGACCCGGCGCACCAGGTTGTTCAGGGCGCCGTTGAGCGGCACGCCGAGGTTCATCTCCCTCACGACCCGCTGGAACTCGTCGGCGATCGGCGGCGTCGACTCGCGGGTGACCAGCTCGATGCCCTGCAGGAAGGACGAGCCGGCGCGCAGCGAGTTCGCGAGCAGCGTGATCGTGTCGGGCAGCTGAGCGTCGAAGTCACGCAGGCGCTTCGCCTGACGGCGGCGCAGGTAGATCCTCGGCGCGTAGGCGCCGAGCAGGAACATCACCAGCAGCGCGATCGGGCTGCGCAGGGCGCCGATCAAGAAGCTGAGGACGAACGCGCCGGCCAGGAACGCGAATGGGCTCGCGATCCAGATGCCGACCCACTCTGACGGCTTCAGCTTCAGGTCGGCCCGCGCGAGCTCGGTCGACAGCCGGGTCGCCATATCCTGGCGCTCGATGACGCGCGAGAGGCCGGCCAGCACCGGCGACTCGCGCTCACCGGCGTCGGCCGTCCGCTCTCCGCGTCCGGCGGACGCGTAGCGC
>DATADA010000011.1:0-5288 GCA_036258775.1 Candidatus Limnocylindria bacterium
CCATCGAGGCCGGCGGCGACGGCGTGGCGTTCTTCGGGGGCAACCGTCGACAGGAGTGGCAGGTCACGCTGCCGACCGAGCCGACCGTGGGGCTCGAGGTGGAGACGAACGCCGCCGAGACCCGTCTCGATCTGGCCGGGATGCGACTGGACGAGGCTGCCGTGTCCGGTAACGCCGGCGATGTCACCATCGACCTCGCCGATGCGGAGGTCGCCGGCGTCGACCTCTCGGTGAACGCCGGGTCCATGGCGGTCATCCTGGACGGCGCGGCGCGCGGGGCGCTGTCGGTGAACGCCGGCTCGCTCGAGCTGTGCGTGCCGGAGTCGGCGGCGATGTCGCTCGAGGTGAGCGAGAACGTGACGTTCGGCCACAACCTCGACGAGCAGGGCCTGTCGCGCTCCGGCGAGACGTGGACGACAGCGGGGTACGCGCCCGGCCCGGCCGCGATCGAGCTCGAGGTCGACGGCAACGCCGCCAGCCTCACACTGAACCCTGAAGGAGGATGCCGATGACCGAGCGGCTCTACCGGTCGCGCGACGACCGGATGATCGCGGGCGTCGCCGGGGGATTGGCGGCTGCCTGGAAGGTGGACCCCTCGCTCATCCGGATCGGCTGGGCCGTGCTGGCCGTGGTGACCCAGGGCCTCGCCCTGCTCGTGTACCTGGTCATGGCGGTCGCCGTTCCCGAAGAGCCGATGCGGCGGCCGCCGCTCGCGGAGTCCGCAGGGGCGGACCCGCTCGCCGCGACCACGGCCTCCGACGCCGGCGTGGCGGGCGACGAGTGGCAGCCGGCCGACACGCCGCAGGAGGCGCCCGCGGAGCGGCAGCGCGAGGCCGGGACCGGGTCGCTCGTCATCGGCGCGCTGCTCGTCATCGGCGGCATTTACTTCCTGGTGCGCGACTACCTGCCGCAGATCGACTGGGACCGCGTCTGGCCGTTCGCGCTCGTGGCGGTCGGCGTCGTGCTGCTCGTCTCGGCGATCCGCCGCCGCTGACCCGGGCTCTGCGGGGAAGGCCGCCGAGCATCCGGCCGCCGAGCATCTGGCCGCCGCGCTCACGCGTACCGGAAACGGGCGGACGAACGTACGGTCGTCCGGCGCCCCGCGATCCGTGATGCTCCGCCGATGGACGAGCGTCCGGCGCAGAGCACGGCCCGGCTCGCGGATCCTCGCTGGGCGGCCGAGGAGCAGCTGCACCCGCTCCTCGAGGCGAGCCGCAGCGGGATCGCGCTCGTCCGCACCCGCCTCTGGCTCGCGCTGTCGGCCATGGCGGTCATCCCGCTGCTGGTCGGCGTGCCGGCCGTCGAGTGGGGCGTCCAGCGTCTCGGTGCCGAGCGCTACAACCTTCCGCTGCTGACGGGTGTGGTCGGCGTCATCGTGGTCATCCTGGCGTTCTTCGTCCGGTGGCTGGCGCGTGAGGTGCTCAAGCCCGCCATGGCGCTCGAGGCCGCGCAGAACGCGCTGACGGCGATGTACCAGTCGGCGCGGGACGCGGCACTGCAGGACGCGCTCACCCGGCTCGGCAACCACCGGGCGTTTCACGAGCACCTCGAGATGCACTTCCGGGCTCGTTCCGGCCCGCTCTGCCTCGTCCTGCTCGACCTCGACGACTTCAAGCTGATCAACGACGGACGCGGCCACTCGGCCGGCGACGATGTCCTGCGCCGGATGGGCGCGCTGCTGCTGCACTCCATCCGGTCACAGGATCGCGCCTACCGCATCGGGGGCGACGAGTTCGCGATCGTGCTCGCCGGCGCCGACACGCAGGCCGGCGTCGCGGCCGCCCGTCGGCTCCTCGCCGCGGCGCTCGAGCCCGCTCCGTCCGCGCTGAACACGTTCTCCTTCTCGGCCGGCGTGTCGAGCACCGCGACGGCGGAGTCGAAGGAGGAGCTGATCCGCCAGGCCGATGCGGCTCTCTATCGGACGAAGCGGGCGGGACGAACCGGCGTCAAGGCGTTCGACCCCGTGCTCGACCGCGACTCTCCGGACCTGGTCGCGCTCGCGGGCCGGGTGGCCGCCATCGCCCGGGACCTCCAGCTGAACCCGGTCTACCAGCCGATCGTGGACCTCGCCACGTCGCGGGTCATCGGCTACGAGGGGCTGGTCCGTCCGCTCGCGGGCTCCGAGTTCGCCAACGCCGGGGCGCTCTTCGAGGCCGCAGAGGCGGCCGGCAAGACGTTCGAGCTGGACCTGGCGTGCTTCCAGGTGATCGCCGCCCGCGCGCGCGCCCTGCCGGACGACTGCTACGTCAGCGTCAACGCCTCACCCCGCACGATCGAGGCCCCCGAGTTCCACCCGCGCCTGCTGCTCGACGTCCTGACCCGCCACGGCCTGCCGGCGACGCGGGTCGTGCTCGAGCTCACCGAGCGCGAGCCGATCCGGGACCTCGAACGCCTGCGCCGCAACCTCCACGCCTGCCAGGCGGCCGGCATCCGGGTGGCGGCGGATGACGTGGGAGCCGGCAACGCGGGTCTGCGCCTCCTGAGCCTGGTCCAGTTCGACATCGTCAAGATCGACCTGTCGCTCGTCCACGAGGGGGCGGTCATCCCGGCCTCGATGGCCGTGCTCCGTTCGCTGCACGACATGGCGGCACAGTGGAAGGCGGTCGTGGTGGCCGAGGGCGTCGAGACCGCCGCCCAGCTGAACCTGGTGCGGTCGATCGGCATCAACGCCGCGCAGGGCTACCTGCTGGGGCGCCCCGAACCGGTGGAGGCGTTCGCGCCGCAGACCCCGAGCCGCCGCTCGGAGCGGGCCCGCCCGGCGGTCTCCGTCACCGCCTGATCCCGATGCCGCGCCCGGCGGTGGCCGCGCGCCTGGCTAGCCGACTGCCGCGTAGAGGCGCCAGGGCTCCGGAACGCCCCTGAGCCGGCGCTCGCCGCGGTCCTCGAAGCGGATCCCGGAGCCGGTCACCAGGTCGCGAACCGTGCTCGAGACGAGCACTTCCCCCTGCTGCGCCTCACCCATCACCCGCGCGCCGATGTGGACGGCGATGCCGCCCACGCCATCCTCGCGCAGCTCGACCTCGCCGGTGTGCAGCCCCGAGCGGATGCTGATGCCGTACGTCGCGAGCGAGTCGCGGATGGCGAACGCGCTCCTGACCCCGCGCGCCGGCCCGTCGAACGTCGCCAGGAATCCGTCGCCGGTCGAGTTCACCCAGCGGCCGCGGTACTCCTCCAGCCGGCTCCGGACCAGCCGGTCGTGTGCCTCGAGCAGGTCGCGCCACTGCCGGTCGCCCATCGCCGCCGCGCGGTCGGTGGAGCCGACGATGTCGGTGAACATCACCGTGGCCAGCACCCGATCGACCTCGTGGGCCCGGCGCGCGCCGGTGACGAACTCCTCGATCTCGTCGAGCAGGGCCTCGGTGTTGCCAATGTAGACGAAGTAGTCGCTGCCCGGCAGCTCGACGTACTTCGCGCCGGGGATGTGCTCCGCCAGGTAGCGGCCGTGCGCGACCGGCACCATCGGCAGCTCGGCCCGATGGAGGACCAGGGTCGGCACCCGGATGCTCGACAGCACGCGACGGACGTCCATCCCGAAGATCAGCCTTCCGACCCGCATGCTCGTGTTGGGGCTGGCCGACATCCGCTGGTAGCGCGCCCACCAGGTCCGATAGCGGTCGTCGCGCGCCATCGTCGGCGTGAGCACGTCGACCGTGCCGCCGCGTCCCCAGGTCTCGCGCTGGAGGGTGAGGAAGCGGTCGACCTCCTCGGCCTCGTAGCCCCACGGGTAGTCGTCCGCGGCGGCGAAGCGGGCGGCGGTGTTGACGACCACCAGCGAGAGGACCCGGTCGGGATGGGAAGCCGCGAACAGCATCGCGATCGGGCCGCTGTCGCCCACGCCCACGATCGCGGCGCGCTCCGATCCGGCCGCGTCCATGACCGCCCGCACGTCGTCCGCCCACTCCTCCCAGGTCGTCGTCTCGGCGGGGAGCGGATCGGACGCACCCACGCCGCGCTTATCGAAGACGATCAGCCGGCTGAAGGACGCCAGGCGCCGGAGCATGCGCGCGAACGATGGCTCCTCCCAGCGGCCGTCGACGTGGCTGAACCAGGCGGACATGAAGACCAGGTCGACGGGCCCCTCGCCGAGGACCTGGTACGCGATGTCACCGCCTTCGCCGCGCGCATAACGCGTGACGGGGAGCACCCCGCGAGTGTACGGGTCCCGCCCGCGGCGCGACCAAACGCGACGGCGGCCGTATGCTTGAAGCGATGACGCTGTATCGCCTGGCGGACGACCGCCCCGGCCTGGAGGCGCCCGTCCTCGTCGCGGCGTTCGATGGGTGGGTGGACGCCGGACGCGCCGGCACCGCCGCCGCGGAACAGCTCGCGGAGGACGGCCCCAGGGTCGCGACGTTCGACGCCGACCGCCTCTTCGACTACCGCGCCCGCCGGCCGACGCTCGACATCATCGACGGCACGTTGGCCCACCTCGAGTGGCCGGAGCTTCATCTGCGCGCGTCCCGGCTCGGCGACCGGCAGCTGCTCGTACTGAGCGGACCGGAGCCCGACTACCGCTGGCGGCAGCTCGCCGCCGACGTGGTCGAGCTGGTGCGGCAGCTGGGCGTGACGAGCTGGGTCAGCCTGGGCGCCATCCCGGTCGCCGCGCCGCACACCCGACCGGTGCGCGTCATGGCGACCGCGTCGGCCCGAGGGCTGCTGCCGCCCGGCGTGACCCAGGGCCCGGACGGCCAACTGCGCGTCCCGTCGGCGGCCCTCTCGGTCCTCGAGCTGGCCGTCGCGAGGGCCGGCATCCCGGCCCTCGGCTTCTTCGCCCAGGTGCCCCACTACGTCTCGACCGCGTACCCGAACGCCGCCATCGAGCTCCTCCGCCACGTCGGCCTCTACCTGGCCGAGGAGCCGCCCCTCGGCGGGCTGCCCGGCAAGGCGCTGGAGACGCGCGCGCTCCTCGACGCCGCGGCCGCCGCCGACGAGGCGACGAAGGCGCACATCGAGAGACTCGAGCAGGCCGCCGACGAGGCGCGGCTCCCCGCCGGCGACGACCTGATCGCCGACATCGAGCGCTTCCTGCGCGAGCGTGGGGGCGGCGGCAACGGCGGCGGGGACGAACGGCCGAACTGAGCGATCGCCCGGTCGCCGTACCCGAATAGTCCCCCGGGGGTCACCCCCTCTCGGAGGCGGGAGCCCGCCCGGCGCGGAGGTCCCGGCCGGGACTAGTACCGCCTCATCGTTCGTCCCGTTGTCCGCGGCCCGCGCCCGCGGGAGCATGACTGCGCCCGGCACACAGGCTCGCCGGACACCGCTGCTGCGAGGAGCTCCCCGTGCCCCAT
>DATADA010000012.1:0-2745 GCA_036258775.1 Candidatus Limnocylindria bacterium
CGAACGGCGCGGCGGTCGCAGGACGGGCTCGGCATCGGGCTCACGCTGGCCCGGCTGGTCGCGGAGCTCCACGGCGGGACGATCGAGGCCCACAGCGACGGTGAGGGACACGGGAGCGAGTTTCGCGTCCGCCTGCCGGTCCTGCTCGCGCCGGAGGCGGAGGGTCCGGTCGAGGCGCCCCCGACGCACCGGGAGCCAGCCCGCACGACGGCGCTTCGGATCCTCGTCGTCGACGACAACGTCGACGCGGCGACTTCCCTCTCGGAGCTGCTCTCACTGAGCGGCCACGACTGCCGCGTGGCTCGCGACGGCGCTTCCGCGCTGCGGATGGCGGAGACGCTCAGGCCCGACGTCGTGTTCCTCGACATCGGCCTGCCGGAGATGAACGGCTACGACGTCGCCCGGGAGCTGCGCCGTCACGACTGGGGCAGGGCGCTGAGGCTGGTCGCGCTCACCGGCTGGGGGCAGGCCGACGACCGCGCCCGGAGTCGCGACGCCGGATTCGACCACCACCTGGTCAAGCCGGTCGAGTACGCGGTGGTCGAGTCGCTGCTCGGCGCGGAGGCCGCGTCCGTATAGCCGCCCCGGCCGAACGCCTGGGCGCCGTCAGGAGCGCCCGGTGCCGCGTCGGCCGCCGAGAGAGCGCATCACGCCGCCATCGCTCGATGCCGCCTCGGATGGATCGAACGTGGCGGTCGGCGTCGGGCGGGGCGACAGCGAGGACGGGTGGATGGCGCCCTGCTCCGCCTGGATGAGGTGCATCAGGGCGTTGATGAGCGAGAGGTGCGTGAACGCCTGCGGGAAGTTCCCGAGGTGCCGCCCGGTGCGCGGGTCGATCTCCTCGCCGTAGAGCCCCAGCGCGCTGGCGTGGGCGAGCAGCTTCTCGCACAGCTCGCGGGCGCGCGGCACCTCGCCGATCTCGACCAGCGCCGACACGAGCCAGAACGAGCAGATGGTGAAGCTGCCCTCCTCGCCTGAGAGCCCGTCGTCGGTCTTGGCCACCTTGTAGCGCTGCACGAGGCCGTCGACGGTGAGCTCGTCGGCGACCGCGAGCACCGTGCGGCGAATTCGCTCGTCCTCTGGCGGCAGGAACCGGACGAGCGGCATGAGCAGGACCGACGCGTCGAGGGCGTCGGTGTCGTAGTGCTGGGTGAACACGCCGCGATCGTCGACCGCGTTCGCGCAGATGTCCGCGTGGATCTCGCCGGCGGCGCGTTCCCACTTCTCGGCGAGCTCGTCCTCGGCGCGGAGCCGCGCGAGGCGGGCGCCGCGGTCGACTGCCACCCAGCACATCAGCTTCGAGCTGGTGAAGTGCTGCGGCTCGCCGCGCACCTCCCAGATGCCGCGGTCCTTCCCGTGCCAGTGCGCGAGCGCCGCCTCGACGCAGCGCACCAGGATCGGCCAGATCCGCTCGTCGAGGTGATCGCGTGACTTCGTGTGCAGGTAGACCGAGTCGAGGACCGCTCCCCAGACGTCGTGCTGCCGCTGCCGGTAGGCGGCGTTGCCGACCCGCACCGGCCGCGCGCCCTCGTATCCGGTCAGGTGCGAGAGCACGCGCTCCTCCGGCACGGGGCCGCCGTCGACGCCGTACATGATGTGGAGCTCCTTGCTCCGCTCGGCGGCGTCGGCGATGAAGTAGAGGTAGTCGTTCGCCTCCCAGTCGAAGCCGAGCGTGTACAGCCCCCACAGCGCGAAGGTCGAATCCCGGATCCAGCTGTAGCGGTAGTCCCAGTTGCGCTCCCCGCGCGGCGTCTCGGGGAGCGAGGTGGTGGCGGCGGCGACGACCGAGCCGGACGGCGCGTAGGTCAGGCCCTTCAGCGTGAGCGCCGAGCGCTCGAGGTACTGGCGCCAGGCGTGGTCGGGGAAATGGCCGCGCGCCAGCCAGTGCTGCCAGTGGTGGGCGGTCCAGACCAGCCGCTTGTACGCGTCGTCGAGCTCGCGAGGCGGCGGGGTCGTTCCCCACGACAGCGCGCAGAAGCGCTGCTGTCCCTCCTTGATGAGCGTCCGGGCGATCGCGCGCGGCCCCTCGAACCCCAGCCGCATGTCGCTGGTGAGCGTCAGCCGCAGGTCGCTCCCCTCCGCGCTGCAGGCGCCCTGGTAGTAGTCGTCCTCGGTGTACTCCCACCGGCCGAGCGTGAGGCCGTAGTCGAAGACCGGCTCGCAGTCGAGCGTCAGCTGCACCTCGCCGTTCACGCAGCGGACCATCCGCAGCAGGATGTGCTCGGCGTCGTAATCGGTCGGTGCCCGTCGGTGGGTGCTCTCGTGGTGGGACTCGTGCCGCCAGGGGCCGATGAGCAGGACGTCACGGACGATGATCCAGCCGGTCGGGGTGCCCCAGCTCGTCTCGAGCACCATGGTGCCCGGCAGGTAGCGCCGCGCCGCCGGCACGCTCTGCTCGGCCGGGCCGAAGCGGAACGCCCCCGCGTCGCGGTCGAGGATGGCGCCGAACACGCTCGGCGAGTCGATCCGCGGGAGGCAGAGCCACTCGACGTTGCCACTGGGCGCCACGAGCGCGGTGGTCTCGCAGTCCGAGAGGAAGCCGTAGTCGGCGATCGGCGGGAACGGCGACGCGCCGGTCATGCCTCTCGGGACGTGAAGCCCTTCCGAGCGCCCGTTCCCGTCCGTCGTCCTCACCTCGTCAGCAGGGCCCGACAGTCTGCCACGCGCCGCCTCGGGGCACCAGCCCGGCCGGTGGACGACACGTGGCCCGGATTCCGGGTCCGGCTGCGTGGTCGCCCGGTCCTC
>DATADA010000013.1:0-8829 GCA_036258775.1 Candidatus Limnocylindria bacterium
GCGGGCAAGACGGTGGTCGTGACCGGCACGCTCGCCGGCTTCAGCCGCCAGGAGGCGGAGGACGCGGTGCGTACCGCCGGCGGCCACCCCGCCGGATCGGTGTCGAAGAAGACCGACTACCTGATCGCCGGTGACAACGCCGGCTCGAAGCTGGCGAAGGCCGAGGCGCTCGGCGTGCCGGTGATCGACGAGGAGGGCTTCCGGCGCCTGCTGGCGAACGGCTCTCCGGATGCCTGATGGCTCGCTGCTGCGCGAGCTGGAGTGCGGTCTGTGCGGGCGCCGCTACCCGGCGGACGAGCTTCGGAACGCGTGCCACGACGACGGGCGCCCGCTCCTCGCGCGGTACGACCTCGAGCGCGGGCGAAGCGGGCTCGACCGCGACGCGATGGCGGCTCGCCCGCCCGGCCTGTGGCGGTGGGCCGAGCTGCTGCCGGTGCGCTCCGTCCGGCACCGGCTGACACTGGGAGAGGGATCGACCCCGCTGCTCGACCTGCCGCGCTTGGCCCCGGCGCTCGGTGCGGCGCGGCTGCTTGCGAAGGACGAGGGCCGCAACCCGACCGGCTCGTTCAAGGCCCGCGGGCTGGCGGTGGCCATCTCGCGAGCGATGGAGCTGGGTGCGACCCACGTGGCGCTGCCCTCCGCCGGCAACGCGGGTGCGGCGGCCGCGGCGTACGGGGCCCGGGCCGGCGTACGCGTCACGGTGGCGATGCCGCGCGACGCGCCGGCCTCGGCGCGGGCCCAGGTCGAGCGGTACGGCGCGGAGCTGCTGCTGGTCGATGGCCTGATCAGCGACGCCGGCAGCCGCGTTCGCCAGCTGTGCGCCGCGGAGGGCGCGTTCGACCTCTCGACGCTCCGTGAGCCGTACCGCGCCGAGGGCAAGAAGACGATGGGCTACGAGCTCGCCGAGCAGCTCGACTGGCGACTCCCGGCGCTGATCGTCTACCCGGCCGGCGGCGGCACCGGGATCGTCGGGATGTGGAAGGCGTTCGCGGAGCTCGAGGCGCTCGGCTGGATCGGTTCGGGGCGACCGCGCCTGGTGATCGTGCAGTCGACGGGCTGCGCGCCGCTGGTGCGGGCCTTCGACCTCGGGCAGCGCTTCGCCGAGCCGTGGCCGGATGCGGTGACCGACGCCGCGGGCCTGCGCGTCCCGTCGGCCGTCGGCGACTTCCTGGTGCTCGACGCGGTCCGGGCCAGCGGCGGCACGGCGCTCGCCGTCGACGACGAGGCGATGCGCGTCGCCCGCCGCGAGCTGAGCGAGACCGAGGGGATCGACGTCTCCCTCGAGGCGGCTGCGACGCTGGCGGCCTACCGGCGTCTGCTCGCGGCCGGCTTGGTGTCGCGCGACGAGGAGGCGGTGCTCTTCCTCACGGGCTCGGGCCTCCTCGGCTGACGCCGCTCGAGCCCCGGGGCGCGGGCGACGAGCCGGTGATGGCCGGGTACGATCGGCGGGTGACACCGGAGCCGGCGGACCGCGCCGGGCGCCTGCCGGCGCTGACCGTCCGCGACGCCACGCCGGCGGATGCGCCGGCGATCGCCCGCGTCGCCGCCGCGTCCTGGCGCGAGACGTACCGCTACATCTTCGAGCCGGCGTTCATCGAGCGCTTTCTGGGCGATGCCTACTCGGTAGCGGCGCTCGAGGAGGCTGCTCGGCGCGTCGCGCAGCGCGACGGCTCGGAGTTCCTGGTGGCGGAGCGCGGCGGGCGGGTGGTCGGCTACCTCGGATTCGGATCCGGCCGCCGCGGTCCGGAGCTGTTCCGCATCTACGCCGATCCGGCGCACTACGGCACCGGCGTCGGCGGCGCGCTGCTCGACGAGCTCCATCGGCGGATCGCAGGCCGGGTGGCTTCCTACCTCCTCGACGTGCATTCCCGCAACGAGCGCGGCCGCGCCTTCTACGCGCGCAACGGCTTCGTCGTGGCCGGCGGCGGTGCCACGCCCGACTGCGACCTCACCCTGCGGCGCACGCTCGAGCCGGCCCGCCCCGCGCTGCCGGTCGAGACCGAGAGGCTGCGGCTGCGCTCGCTCACCGACGGCGACGAGGAGGCCGAGGCGCTCCACGCCATCTACGGCGACGCCGAGACGATGCGCTACATCGGCAGCGGCGGGCGGCCCACGCCACACCGCGATGCGACGCGCCGCATGCTCCACTCGCTCATCCGGCACGAGGCCTGGCACGGCTTCGGCCTCTGGGCCGTCGACGAGCGGGAATCGGAGGAGACGATCGGGATCGCCGGGCTGGCCTACGTCGAGGACCTCGGTCCCGAGGTCGAGCTGGCCTACCTGCTGCGCCGGGACCGCTGGGGTCACGGGTACGCCGCGGAGGCGGCCGCCGCCGCCCTCCGGGTCGCGTTCGACGACATCGGTCTCGGCAGGGTCATCGCGCTCGCCTATCCTGAGAACCGCGCTTCGATCCGGGTGATGGAGAAGATCGGGATGCGCCGAGACGGGACCCAGCACGCCTACGGGCGCGAGCTCGTGCGCTTCGTCGCCGAGCGGAGCTGAGCCGTGGCCTCGCAGCTGCGCGACTACACGATCGAGCAGGGACGCTTCGGCGTGTTCCTGGCCGCCTGGCGCGCCGGCGTGCTGCCGCTGCGCCGGCGCCACGGCTTCACCGTCCACGCATGGGCGATCGAGGAGGAGAGCCGCTTCGTCTGGGTCGTCTCGATCGACGGTAGCCGCGACGAGTTCGAGGCGCGCGAGACGGCGTATTACGCCTCGCCCGAACGGAAGGCGATCGATCCCGACCCGCGGCAGTGGGTCGTGGCGGAGCGCCTCGTCTTCGTCGAGCCGGCCGCGAGCCCCTAGCGGCGGCCTCCCGCCATGCGCACCGCCTCCGGACGGCGCCGGAGGCGGGCCATCGCCACGATGCCGGCCGCCGGCCCCAGGGCGAGCACGCCGAACGCGATGCGCCAGCCCGTGCCGTCCGCCGGGTCGAGGAGGCTGACGCCCCAGATCGTCACCGCGGTCAGCGTGAAGCCGGCCGCCGTCTGGAGCGTGAGGGCGGACCCGGCCGTCCCGGGCGGCGCCAGCTCGCTGACCGCCGTCGAGAACTGGGCCGAGTCGGCGACCACGGTGACGCCCCACGCGAGGGCCACCGCGACGACGAGGGCGGGCGGTGCGCCGAACAACAGGCCCGTGAGGATCGCGCTCGACCCCGACAGGGCCATGGCGGCGATCGTGAGCGTCGTGCGCCCCAGCCGATCGGCGAGCGCGCCGGCCACGACGCAGCCGACGCCGCCGGCCGCGACGACGGCGAACGCGGCCAGGCCGCTCACCACCGAGTCGGTCGTGCCGGCCGCGGCCAGCGAGGCGGCCAGGAAGGCCGGGATCCAGCTCCACATCGCGAACAGCTCCCACATGTGGCCGAGGTAGCCGAGGTTGGCGAGGCGCACCGACGTCTCGCGCAGCGCGGCGCGCGCCACCGACGGGCTGAAGCGCGCGGCCGGCGTGATGAACGGTCCCTCGCGGACGGTCAGCGCGGCGATCCCCGCGCCGATCCCCGCGCCGAGGCTCGCCGAGAGGACGACCGCCTGCCAGTCGAGCTCGAGCGCCAGGCCGGCCGCCCGGAGCAGGTGGGGCAGCGCCGATCCGACCGTGATCGCCCCGGTCAGCGTGCCGACCGCGAGCCCGCGCTCGCGCCGGAACCAGCCGGCAAGGACCTTCATGCCCACCGGGTAGACCGCGGCGATCCCGGCTCCGCTCAGGAAGCGGAACGGCAGCGCCGAGGCGAGGTCCTGCGTGAAGAGCGCGAACCCCGCGTTCGCCAGCGTCGCGACGACGGCCCCGGCGGGGATCAGGAGGCGCGCCGAGACGACGTCCGGGATGCCGAGCGAGGCGAGGGCGATGGCGCCCGTGGCGAAGCCGAGCTGGACGGCGACGGTCAGGCTGGCGATGCCGAAGGCGTCCAGACCCCACTCTGCCGCCAGGGCCGGCGCCACCGCGGCGCCGCTGAACCACGTCCCGAGGGCGAGCAGGACCGACGCGGAGAGGAGAGCCAGCTGTCCCCAGCGCTCCGGCGGGTCACGCGGCGCGCCGGGCGCCTCAGCGTCCACCGGGCGCCGTACCCGGCAGCAAGGTGTAGACGAGACACTCGCCGCGCAGCACCACCTCGCCGTCGGACCGCCGCGCGATGCACCGCAGTCGGGTGATCGGCTTGTCGGCGCGTGCCTCCGTCACCTCGGCCTCGGCCGTCACCGTATCGCCGACGTGGACCGGGGCAGGGTAGTCCCACTCCTGGTGGAGGAACACGGAGCCGGGTCCGGGGAGCCGCATCGCCACCAGCGCGTTGAAGAGCCCGGTCGTGAGCCCGCCCTGCACCACGAGCCGGCCGACCCGCGTCCGCGCCGCGAACTCGGGGTCGAAGTGGAGCGGGTTCCGGTCGCCGCTGATGCGCGCGAAGGCCTCGACGTCCTCGGCGGTGAAGGTTCGTACCCACGTCGCGCGCCGGCCGAGCGCCGGCGGGCGCCAGTCGACGCCGCTCACGAGCCGAGCCGCTGGAGCAGCTCCGGCACCCACAGCTCGGTGTGGCCGGTCTGGCTGAGGACGGTCACGATCCCGAGCAGGACGGCGAAGCCGGCGAGCACGAGCCGGTCGGTCGCGTCGAACGCGAGGTGGCGCAGCCAGGTGCGAGGTCCCGTGCCGAACGCGCGGAGGTCCATGGCGTCGATGGTGTCCTCCGCGCCGACGATGGCGTTGACCGTCACCGGCACCATCAGCGGCGCGACGCGCTTCACCTTGCCGACCGGCCCGCGCCCCTCCCGCTCCCAGTCGTAGCCGCGCACCCGCTGCGCGTCGATCGTGGTCCGCATGTCGGCCGCCAGCGAGGGAACGAACCGGTAGGTCAGGTCGAGGGCGTACGCGAACCGGTCCGGCACCCCGAGCCGCGCGAACGCGGGGCCGATGTCTGCCGGCGCGACGGCGAAGGCGATGGGAAAGCCCATCGCCGCCATCGGTATGAAGCGCATGTACTGCGCCGCCGCGTAGGTGAGCGACTCGGCCGAGATCGGGGTGCCGAGCAGCGGCAGGCGGAAGTAGACGTGCAGCTGTTCGTCGGTGTACCCACGGAGCTCGCCGCCGGTCAGGATCGTGTTGACCACGATGATGAAGGTGACGAAGAAGAGGACGTACGCCCAGTTCCCGCGCACCTCCCGGAACGGGATGCGGGCGGAGCGGTAGTACAGGTAGGCGACCAGGCCGAGGAGCGCCAGGATCCGGAGGTCCCAGACCTGGACGACGGCCAGGACGAAGAGCGCGAGCGAGATGACGAGCAGGCGGGGATCGCGGCGCGCGAGCCACGACCCCCGTCCCAGGTAGCGCGGCGTGACCCTGACGGTCGGCACGTCGCGCGTCGGTAGGTCGAGTCAGCAGGCGCGCGTCAGCGGCCGATCGACTCGCGCACCGGCTCCCACGCCGCGACCAGGATCGGCACCAGGATGACGCTCACGATCAGGTTGCCGATCACGACCGGGATGTAGTTGTCGACCATGGCGACGCCGATGTCCTCGGCGGTGCCGAGCCAGATGTCGGTGAGCACGAACAGGAAGCCGATGACGACGCCGATCGCGGCCGCGACCGCGGAGCGCGCGACGCGGTTCCGAATCCCGCCCGCCAGCCAGTAGCCCGCCAGGCCGGCGATGAGGCCGGCGAGGCCGTTGGCGAGGCTCCAGTTCCAGCTTGTCAGCAGCCCCCAGCCGCTGATCTGGTCGGCGATGGCGTTCCCCACCAGGCCGACGAAGAGCCCGACGATCGGTCCGAAGGCGAAGCCAAAGAACGGCACGAGCGCGAAGCTCGGCCGCAGGAACACGTTCGCCGTCCCGGGCAGCGGGAACTGGAACTGGGCGGTGATGGCGTAGAGCGCCGCACCGATCGCCGCGTAGACGATCGTGCGGGTCGTGACCTCCCAGGGGTTCTCTCTGTCATACATGAGTGCGGTCATGGGCGCCTCCTACTCGATCCCCGGCGGGACAACGCTCCCGCCCCGGTTCTCCTCCTCGACGATGCGTCGCGCGAGCGCGGTCGCCTCCACGAATCGCCGGTCGGGTCGCTGTCGGGCGAGGTTGGCGGCCATGAGCGAGGTGCGGCGCAGGTTGCACGCCGCCCACCGTTCAGCGTCGGCCGCAACCTCCGAGGGCGGCCCGTCGGCGACGATCTGACCCCCGCCGAGCAGGATGATACGGTCGGCATGCGTCAGCGCAAGGTCCACGTCGTGGGTGACCAGGTAGATTCCGTCGAGGCCCGGGATGGCGGCCACCTCGCGCATGAAGCGCTCCGCCGTACGGTGGTCCTGCCCGGCTGACGGCTCGTCGAGGATCAGCGTTCGCGGCTGCAGCGCGAGGGCCACGGCCAGGGCGAGGCGCTTCTGCTGACCGAACGAGAGGGTGAGCGGCGGGCGCTCCATGATCTCCGGTTCGGCGGACAGCGAGACCCGGTGCAGGGCGTCGCTCGCGAGGCGGTCGGGGTCCTCGCCCGCGAGATCGAGGTTGCGTGGCCCGAACAGCAGCTCCTCGCGTACGGTGCGCGCGAAGAGCATCTGGCTGGGGCTCTGGAAGACGTAGCCGAAGACCCGAGCGAGCTCCGCCACGGTGCGCCCCGCCGCCGGCTGCCCGTCGACCGAGACCTCGCCGGCGTCCGGCCGGACGAGGCCGATGGCGGTCCGGAACATCGTCGTCTTGCCGGAGCCGTTCGGGCCGAGCACCGCGACGACTTCCCGTGCGCCGAGGCTGGTGCTCAGCCCGCGGAGCACCTCGCGGCCGTCGAGCCGGACCCGCACGCCGTCGTAGGCGAGCCGGGGCGTCGACGCGCGAGCCGGGTCCCGTCGCGGCCCGGCGGGATCGGCAGAAGCGGTGGCCGGTGGATCGGGATCCGAAGCCGCGGGGAGCGAAAGGCCGGGGTCGGCGCGGATGCGATCGAGGACGGCCCCGAACGGCAACTTGACGGCGGCTGGATCGGCGACGCGGAGGAAGCCCGCGACGGGACCCAGGTAGCGCGTGCGGCCCTCGTCGAGGTACAGGATGCGATCCGGCTCGAGCTCGAGCGCCTCCTCGACCCGGTGCTCGACGATCACCACCGCGCTGCCCTCGTCGGCGAGCCGGCGCAACATGCTCAGCAGGCGAGCGGCTGTCGCCGGGTCGAGGTTGGCGAGCGGCTCGTCGACGACGTAGAGGCTCGGCCGCATCATGAGGATGCCGGCCACGGCGACCAGCTGCTGCTCGCCGCTGGAGAGCTCCGCCGTCTCCCGCCCGGCGAGCTGCTCGATCCCGGCTCTCGTCCGCACGGCGTCGAGGCGCTCCAGGATCTCGCCACGCGGCAGCCCGAGGTTCTCCGGTCCGAAGGCGAGCTCCGCCTCCACCGTCGAGCCGACGATCTGGCGGGTCGGGTCCTGGAGCACCGTCCCGACCAGCAGCGAGATGTCGCGCAGCTTCATCTCGGCGGTGTCGCGACCGTCGATCCGCACCGTCCCGGTACGCTCGCCGCGGTAGGCGTGCGGGATGAGCCCGTTGAGCGCCCGGATCAGCGTGCTCTTGCCGCAGCCCGATGGCCCGGCCACCAGCAGCACCTCGCCCGGGCCGATGGAGAGCGACAGGTCGCGGAGCGCCGGCTCCGCCGCCCGGCGGTAGCGGAACGTGAGCCCGTCGACCTCGACGAGCGGCGCGGAGGACGCCGCCACGCCCCGTTCGTCAGGCGTTCGAGATGCGGACGGCGGCCCCGGTCGCGATCCCGAGGCGTCGCGCCGCGTTCCCCTGGTTGTCGGCGAAGGCGACGTCGCCGTCGGAGTCGACGTACACGAGCGAGGATCCGGCCGGCACGCGGCCAAAGGTCCGACCGAACTGCGTCGCCTCGCGGTGGGTGGCGTGCCCGTCCGCGGCGAAGAACTCGACGATGAGCGGAGTCCCGTCCTCGAGCTGCCCGATGGCGCGCTCGAGATCGTCCGGCGTCGCCGCCGTGCGGAGGTTGCCGAAGCTGTCGATGTACGCGACAGCCGTGTCGAGGACCCCGCTCCGCGCGCGTGTCGCCGGCATGGCCAGGCGGACCAGCGCCTCGGCGCGGAGCGCCGGGCCAACCTCCTCGAAGGCCGCGTCCCCGGCGGCGAGGTGCGCCGCGACCGGGGAGAAGATGTCGCGCCCGTGGAAGGTCGAGCTCGTCTCCGAGGGGAGCCACAAGGCGCGGTTCTCGAGCACGCGCGCCTCCGCGATACCGCCGAGCGCTTCGGCGGCGGCGATGAGCAGACCGTTGTCCGGGCCGACGAGCACGTCGCCGCGAGCGGTGCGGAGGGCGACCGGCCGCCGCTCGGTACCCACCCCCGGATCCACCACCGCGACGTGCGTCGTGCGCTGCGGCATGTACGGGGCGGCGATGCGCAGGATGAATGCGCCGTCGCCGATCGCGTACTTGCGGATGGTGTGCGCCACGTCGACGATCTGCGCGTCGGGGCAGATCCCGAGCATCACGCCCCGACAGATCGCGGCGGCGCCGTCGAGCCCGAAGTCGGTGAGCAGGGTGATGACCGGCCGTGCCATGCGCGCCGATTCTATGGGCCATCCGAGCGACGGGCGAGCCACGGGCGGCGGGACGACGCCGACGGCGCTCAGTCACCCTCGGCGAGGAACGCTTCGACCAGCTCGTCATAGCGGCGGAACGAGGAGCGGACCGTGTGCCCGCACCCGGGGTCGATCTCGAGCCGCGCCCCGGGGATTCGCTCCGCCACGAGGCGCGTGACGTCCGGCGGCACGACCCGGTCCTGGCCGCCGGCCAGCACGAGGGTCGGTGCGCTGATCTCGCCGAGCCGGTCGGTCACCCAGCTGCTCGGGTCGAGCGTCGCGCGCAGCTCGC
>DATADA010000014.1:0-14022 GCA_036258775.1 Candidatus Limnocylindria bacterium
GCACGGCGGCCCGATGCTAGCGGCCCCCTAGACTTGCCGGCCATGGCAGCCGAGCCTTCCGCCCCTGACCGATGACCCTCCGGCACTTCGACGTGCTGCTCATCGGCGGCGGCGTCGCCGCTGCGCGATGCGCTCGAACGCTGCGCCGCCGACGCCACGAAGGCACGATCCTGCTCGTGGGGGAGGAGCCGACGCTGCCGTACAACCGCCCGCCGCTCTCGAAGGAGCTCCTCCGCGACGGCGCCCCGGACGACCTCGTCCTCGCCGAGCCCGAGTCGTGGTACGAGCGCCAGGCGGTCGAGCTGCTGACCGGCCGGCGCGTGACCGCGCTCGACACCGGCGCGCGCATCGCCGCGCTCGACACCGGGGAGCGCGTGGCCTTCGGGCGGTGCCTGCTCGCCACCGGCGGCGAGCCGCGCCGCCCGCCGATCCCCGGTGCGGAGGGCGCCTTCCTCCTTCGAACGCTCCGCGACGCCCGTGCGATCAGCCGACGCGCGCTCGAGATCGGGCCGGGCGGGCGCGCGGTCGTCATCGGGGGCGGCTTCATCGGCGTCGAGGTGTCGGCGTCGCTGGCGGCGCTCGGTCTCGGCGTGACGATGGTCGAGCTCGCGCCGCAGCCGTGGGGCGGGGCGCTCGGGGAGGTGGTCGGGGATTGGGCAACCGAGAACCTGCGCCGGGCGGGCGTCCACGTCCGGCTCGGCCAACGGGTCACCCGGCTCGCCGAAGGTGAGGCGTGGATCGGGGACGAGCGCCTGCCGGCCGGGCTCGTGGTGGCGGGCGTCGGGGTCACGCCCCGCACCGAGCTCGCGTCGGCCGCGGGCATCGCGTGCGACGACGGCGTGGTGGCCGACGCGAGTCACCGCACATCCGCCTCCAGCGTCTTCGCGGCCGGGGACGTGGCCCGCCTTCCACACCCGCTCGACCGCTCCGGCCGCGGCATCCGCGTCGAGCACTGGCACGCCGCGCGGGAGGGCGGAGAGGCGGCCGCGCTGGCGATGCTCGGCGAGCCGCCACGCGAGCCCCGGGCTCCGTGGGTCTTCAGCGAGTTCGCGGGTGCCACGCTCGACGTCGTCGGCTGGGCGACCGCCTGGGACGAGGAGGTCGTGCTGGGCGACCTGCGCAGCGGCCGGTTCGCGCTGGCGTACCTGGCGGACGGACAGGTCGCACAGGTAGCCATCACCAACGCGGCGATACCGATCGAGGCGGCTCGGACGGTGGTGGAGCGCAGCCGCACAGCTGCTGAGCTGGGCGCGCTGTTCGTCGGCTGACCGTCCCGGCGTCTTGCCGGCGGTCGGCGACGTGAGTAGGGTGTCGGCGATGGGTCCCCGTCCGCTCGAAGGGCTGCGGCCCGCGCCAGTCCGGCGAGTGCCGGAGCTCCCCGGCGGCACGCTCACGCTCCTCTTCACCGACATCGAGGGCAGCACCGACCTCGTGCGGCGCCTCGGAGACCGGTACGGCGACCTGCTCGCCGAGCAGCGGCGCATCCTCCGCACCAGCGTCGGCGAGCACGCGGGCATCGAGATCGACAACCAGGGCGATGCGTGCTTCTTCGCCTTCACGCGGGCGCGGGATGCCGTCGCCGCTGCCGTGGCGGCGCAGCGCGCGCTGTTCGGCCACGCCTGGCCCGAGGGAGCAGCGGTCCGGGTGCGCATGGGGCTGCATACCGGTGAGCCGGCGGTCGCCGACGAGGGGTACGTGGGAGTCGACGTCGTGCGAGCGGCGCGACTCGGTGGCGCGGCGCGCGGCGGACAGATCCTGATCTCCGCCACCACGCGCGCGCTCGTAGAACGGGATCTCCCGGCCGGTGTGTCCCTGGCCGATGCCGGCTCGCTCGCCCTGAAGAGCATCGACGAGCCCGAGCCGGCGTCCGAGCTCCTCATCGACGGCCTGCCGCGGGTCGCTCCGGCGCCGGCAGCGGGGCGGCCGGATCCGAATCGGTACCGCGAGCTGGCCGAGCGGGCCAGACGGTCGATCGAGCACGGCGTCCTCGCCGAGCTCCAGGACGGGTTCGCCGACCTGGAGGATCACGGCAGCGAGCGGCGGCGGTCGGGCGTTCCGACCTGGGCGCTGATCGTGCTGGCGGTGCTCGCGCTGCTGGTGATCGTCCCCATCGTCACGACGGTCATTCGCCCCTGACGCAGCGGCTCTTCGCGGCCAACGCCGCTCGGTTTGACCCTCCCCCGCCGATGCGGGACAATGGCCGCAGCAACACCGACTAAATCAGTCGGGATTCCTGCGCAACCAGCGAGGACCCATGGCCCTTCCGAATCCAGCGCTGACCCAGGTCCCCGGGAGCTACAGGTACGGCTGGAGCGATCCCGAGGCGCGGTCCCTCAACGTCGCGAAGAAGGGGCTCTCCGCCGAGATCGTCGAGGAGATCAGCCGCTTCAAGGGCGAGCCCGAGTGGATGACGAAGCTGCGGCTCAAGGCCTACCGGCACTTCGAGGCGCGGCCGATGCCCACGTGGGGCGCCGACCTGTCGCCGATCGACTTCCAGGACATCTACTACTACATCGCGCCGACCGACAGGTCGGTCCAGTCGTGGGACGACGTGCCGGAGTACATCCGCCGCACCTACGACAAGCTCGGGATCCCCGAGGCGGAGAAGAAGTACCTCGCCGGCGTCGGCGGCCAGTACGACTCCGAGGTCGTCTACCACAACATCCGGGCCGACCTCGAGAAGCTGGGCGTCCTCTTCATGGGGACCGACCAGGCCCTGAAGGAGCACCCCGAGTTCTTCCGGGAGTACTTCGGGACGGTCATCCCGCCCAACGACAACAAGCTGGCGGCGCTGAACACCGCCGTCTGGTCGGGCGGCTCGTTCATCTACGTGCCGCCGGGGGTCCACGTCGAGCTGCCGCTGCAGGCCTACTTCCGGATCAACACCGAGAACATGGGCCAGTTCGAGCGGACGCTGATCATCGCCGACGAGGGGAGCAGCGTTCACTACGTCGAAGGCTGCACCGCGCCGACGTACAGCACGGCGAGCCTGCACAGCGCGGTGGTCGAGATCATCGTCAAGAAGGGCGCCCGCGTCCGCTACACGACGATCCAGAACTGGAGCCACAACGTCTACAACCTCGTCACCAAGCGTGCGGTGGCGCACGAGGACGCGGTGATGGAGTGGGTGGACGGCAACCTCGGCTCGAGGGTCACGATGAAGTACCCGAGCATCTACCTGCTCGGCGAGCGTGCCCACGGCGAGGTGCTCAGCATCGCGTTCGCCGGCAGCGACCAGCACCAGGACGCGGGCGGCAAGATCATTCACGCCGCGCCGGACACGACCTCGCTCATCACCTCGAAGTCCATTTCGCAGGGCACCGGGCGAACCTCGTACCGCGGGCTGGTGAAGGTGTATCCGGGCTGCAGGCGCTCCAAGTCGACCGTGCGCTGCGACGCGCTGATCCTCGACGACGACGCGCGGTCGGACACGTACCCGTACATGGAGATCGACGAGGAGGAGGTCACCATCGGGCACGAGGCGACCGTCTCGAAGGTCGGCCAGGAGCAGCTCTTCTACCTGATGAGCCGCGGCCTGTCGGAGGCCGAGGCGGCGGCGATGATCGTCAACGGCTTCATCGAGCCGATCGTCAAGGAGCTGCCGATGGAGTACGCGGTCGAGATGAACCGGCTCATCCAGCTCCAGATGGAAGGGGCGGTCGGCTAGGCCGATGAACCTGCTCCTGGAACCGCGCGGCGCGCTGCTGCGCGACGCGCCGATGGCACGCCCCGGCGAGCCCGGCTGGCTCGCCGACCTGCGACGCGCGTGGTGGGCGCACGCCGTCGAGACGCCGCTTCCCACCGGGCAGGAGGAGGAGTGGCGCCGCACCTCGCTCGACAGGCTGCCGCGCGACGTGCCGCAGGCCGCGCCCGACGACCTGAGGCTGAGGCTCGACGGCCTGGGAGGCGAGGAGGCGGCGCGCGGCGTCGTCTTCACCGACCTCGCCGGCGCGGCCCACCAGCATCCCGACCTGCTGCGCCGCGTGCTCGCGTCGCCCGGGGAGCGGGCGGGCGTCGCCTCGCATGCCCACTTCTGGTCGCTGGCCCACGCCGCGTGGCAGGCGGGCACGCTGCTGTACGTGCCGCGCGGCGTGACCGTCGACGGCGTCCTGCGGACCCGCGTCGAGTCGCGCCGGCCTGACGTGGCCGCCCTCCCGCTGACGATCGTCGTTGCCGAGCCCGAGAGCCAGGTCACGCTGCTGGAGGAGGTCGTGTCGCCGGACGGCGCGGCGGGGTGGTGGGCCGGGGCGGTCGTCGTGCGCGCCGGCAACGGGTCGCGTGTCCGCTACGCGCAGCTCCAGCGCCTCGGCGACGCCACCTGGAACCTCGGCTCGCAGCTGATCGAGGTCGGCCAGGACGCGGAGGTGACGACCCTCAACACCGAGGTCGGCTCGAAGGTCACGAAGCTCGGGCTCGACGTGCGGATGCTCGGCAAGGGGGGCGTGAGCACCCTGCTCGGCCTGCTCGCGGCCGGGTCCGACCAGCACATCGACATCAACAGCCTGCAGGACCTGCACGGCAGCCACACCGTCAGCGACCTGCTCTACCTGTCGGCGCTGTACGAGCGGGCGAAGGCCGCCTTCTACGGGCTGCTGCGGGTCAGGCCGGAGGCGAAGGCGACGAGCAGCTACCAGGAGTGCCGCAACCTGCTGCTGAGCCCCGAGGCCGGGGCGGAGCCGATCCCCGCCCTGGAGATCATGACCAACGACATCCTGCGCTGCGGGCACGGCGCGACCGCCGGCGCCATCGACCCGACGCAGCTCTTCTACGCGCAGACGCGCGGGCTGTCCGCGGACGAGGCGGAGCGGATGATCGTGCGCGGCTTCTTCGAGCAGGTGCTGGCCCGGATCGGCTCCGAGCCGATCAAGGCCACCATGCTCGACGCGCTGGCAGTCCGCATCGGCCGCACCGACGAGCTGGAGGAGGCCGCGGCATGACCGCCACCCAGCCCGCGCGCGGCGGCTTCGTCACCGTGGCGCGCGTCGGGGACGTCGAGCCCGGGACCGTGCGCGTGGTCGAGGTCGACGGGCGCTCGCTGTGCCTGGGCCTCACCGAGGACGGGGAGTGGGGCGCGATCGACAACGTCTGCACCCACGATGGCGGGACGCTCGGCGAGGGCGAGCTGGACGGAGAGCTGGTCGAGTGCCCGCGCCACGGCGCGCGGTTCGACCTCTTCACCGGCCGGGTCCGGGCCCTGCCCGCGGTCCGCGGCGTGAACGCCTACGAGGTGCGGGTCAGCGGCGACGAGGTGCAGGTGACCGCATGAAGATCAGCAGCCGCACCGAATACGGCATCCGGATCCTGGTCACGCTGGCGCGCCGCCACGGGACGGGACCATTGAGCCTGGCCGGCATCGCGAAGGCCGAGAAGCTGCCGCACGCCTACCTCGAGCAGCTGGTCGGCGACCTGCGTCGGGCCGGCCTCGTCTCCGCCACGCGGGGGCAGGCGGGCGGGTACCAGCTCACGCGGCACCCGGCGACGATCACGGTGGCCGACGCCATGCGCGCGCTGGAGGGGCCGCTGCTCGAGATGCCATGCCCTGGCTCGACGACCATGGAGGCGTGCGACCGGCCGGTGCCGTGCAGCGTCCACGAGGTGTTCCAGCGAATCTACGAGTCGCTCGCCGGATCGCTCGGCGGCACGACCCTCGCCGACGTGGCGGCGGTCGCCGGCGGGCCTCCCTATCCGATCGAGGTGCGGAAGCGCCGCGCCGCGGCGCTCGCGTCGCGAGCGCAGTCCGACGCATCGGTCCAGTCATCCACAGCCGCGAACGGAGTCTCATGACCGACCAGCTGGTGATCAGCGGGCTCGAGGTCAGCATCGCCGGGAAGAAGGTCCTGCGCGGGCTCGACCTCACCGTCAGGCAGGGCGAGGTGCACGCCCTGATGGGGCCGAACGGCTCCGGCAAGACGAGCCTCGCCTACGCGTTGATGGGGCACCCCGACTACACCGCCGACGCGGGAAGCGTGACCTGGAAGGGCCAGGACCTGCTCGGCCTCTCGCCCGACAAGCGGGCGCGCCTCGGCGTCTTCCTGGCGTTCCAGTATCCGAGCGCCATCCCGGGCGTGACCGTGGCGAGCTTCCTGCGCAACATCTACAACGCGGTCCACCACCCGAAGCCCGCGGACGCCGGCTCGGGCGGCGTGCCGAAGTACACCGGCATCCCGCTGGCGAAGTTCCGCCGGATGATGGAGGAGAAGATGGCCCTTCTCCGCATCGATCCCGGCTTCGCCACCCGCTACGTGAACGAGGGATTTTCGGGCGGCGAGAAGAAGCGGCTCGAGATGCTGCAGATGGCGGTCCTCCGGCCCGAGCTGGCGATCCTCGACGAGACCGACTCCGGGCTCGACATCGACGCGCTGCGGACCGTGGCGGAGGGCATCAACGCGCAGCTCAGCGACGAGCTGGGCGTCCTGATGATCACCCACTACCAGCGCATGCTGAATTACGTGACGCCCGGCTTCGTGCACGTCCTGCTCGACGGCCGCATCGTGATGAGCGGCGGTCAGGAGCTGGCGCACGAGCTGGAGGCGAAGGGCTACGAGTGGGTGCGTGAGCAGGTCGGGCTCCCGGTCGGCGCCGGCGAGGAGGCGGGCGTCCCGGAGCCCGCCGGGCACGCCTGAGCGCGGCGCGACGCGGACGACCGATGGCGCTGCCACAGACACTCAGCCCCCCGCAGGTCGAGCGATCACCGAGGCATGACTTCGACGGGGCCGCGCTGCGCGCCGACTTCCCCGTCTTCGACGAGCCGACGCGGGGCGGCCAGCGCCTGGTCTTCCTCGACTCGGCCGCCTCGTCCCAGAAGCCGCGCAGCGTGATCGAGGCGCTGGCGGACACGTACGCGCATCACTACGCCAATGTCCATCGCGGCATCTACGAGCTGAGCGAGGACGCCACCCGTCGCTTCGAGGCCGCCCGCCGCCGGCTCGCCCGCTTCATCGGCGCGCCGTCGGACCGCGAGGTCGTCTTCGTCCGCAACGCGACCGAGGCGATCAACCTGGTCGCCCACGCCTGGGGGGCGAGCATCGGACCCGGCGATACGGTCGTCAGCACCGAGATGGAGCACCACGCCAACCTCGTTCCCTGGCAGCAGCTCGCCGCCCGGAGCGGCTGCGGGCTCGAGTTCGTGCACCTCACCGAGGACGGCGGCCTCGACCTCGACGAGCTGCGACGACGGGTTCGCGGCGACGAGCGCGGCGGCCGGCCCGCGAGGCTGCTCGCCGTCAGCCACGTCTCCAACGCGCTCGGGACGATCAACCCGGTGCGCCAGATCGTCGACATCGCGCATGAGGCGGGCGCCCTCGTCCTGCTCGACGCCGCCCAGAGCGTGCCGCACCTCCCCGTCAGCGTCGCGCAGCTGGGCGTCGACTTCGCCGTGGTGTCCGGCCACAAGATGCTCGGCCCATCGGGGATCGGCCTGCTCTGGGGTCGCCGCGAGCTGCTCGACGCCATGCCGCCGTTCCTGACCGGAGGCAGCATGATCAGCCGGGTGACGCTCGACGGGACCGAGTGGAACGAGGTGCCGTGGAAGTTCGAGGCCGGCACGCCGGCGATCGCCGAGGCGATCGGGCTGGCGGCCGCCGCGGACTACCTCGACCGGCTCGGCATGGACGCGGTGCGCGGGCACGAGCGGCGGCTGTTCGAGCTCGGCTGGAATGCGCTCGGCGAGATCGACGGCGTGCGGCGGCTGGGGCCGTCCTCGGCCGACGAGCACGCCGGCGTCATCAGCTTCGTTGTCGAGGGAATCCATCCGCACGACGTGGCGACGGTCCTCGACCACCACGGCGTGGCCGTCCGCGCCGGCCACCACTGCGCCCAGCCGGTGATGGCCCGCTACGACCTGCCGGCCACCACCCGCACGAGCTTCTACGTCTACAACGACGCCGATGACGTCGAGCGCCTGACCGCCGCGCTGCGCGCCTGTCAGCGGCTCTTCGGCACGGCCTGACCCGCGAGCGACCGATGGACAACCTCTACCGCGACTTCATCCTCGAGCACTACCGAAATCCACACAACAAGGGATACCTCGACCCGCATGACCTCCACTTCGCCGATTCGAACCCGACCTGCGGGGACGAGCTCTCCATGACCATTCGGCTCGACGACGCGAAGGGCCGCATCACCGACGTGGCCTTCGATGGCCGCGGCTGCGCGATCAGCCAGGCGTCCGCCTCCATCCTGACCGACGAGCTGCGCGGCATGCACGTGGGCGAGGCGCGCGACTACGACCCCAGGGACCTGCTCGAGAACCTGGGCGTCCCGATCGGACCCGCCCGGCTGAAGTGCGCGCTGCTCTCGTACAAGGTGCTGCAGGGCGCGTTCATCGGCGCCGAGGCGCGATGGCCGGAGGAGACCGACCTGGCGCTGACCGCCGGCGAGGGAGGAACCGCACCGTGACGACCCGCACGCAGCCCTCCGTCCGCGAGGTGGGCGTCGACGACGCCGTGCGCCTCGCCCGCGAGGGGTACACGATCCTCGACGTCCGGGAGAAGGCCGAGTGGGACGACGGCCACATCGCCGGCGCCAGGCACGTCCCGCTGGGCGAGCTCGCGCAGCGCGCGGGCGAGGTCCTCCCGGACCTGGACACGCCGATCCTCGTCCACTGCCTCTCAGGCGCTCGCTCGGCGCGCGCCGCCGGATGGCTCGCGCAGGCAGGCTACGGCGACGTGGTGAACCTCCGCGCCCACCTCGGGGAGTGGCGCGCGAGGGGCGGCCCCTGGGAGGAGCCGCCGCCCGTGCTCAGCGAGGAGCAGCGGCGGCGCTACGCCCGGCAGATCCTCATCCCCGAGCTCGGGATGGAGGGCCAGCGCCGCCTGCTCGACGCGAAAGTGCTGCTCATCGGCGCCGGTGGGCTGGGGTCGCCGGCCGCCATGTACCTCGCCGCCTCGGGCGTCGGCACCATCGGCCTCGTCGACGACGACGTGGTCGAGCTGAGCAACCTGCAGCGGCAGATCCTGCACACCACCGACCGGATCGGGGTGCCGAAGACCGAGAGCGCGCGCCAGTCCATCAACGCGCTGAACCCGGACACGAACGTCGTGCAGCACGGCGAGCGGCTGTCGGATGAGAACGTCGAGCGGCTGATCGAGCCGTACGACATCGTGGTCGACGGAACCGACAACTTCGACACCCGCTACGTCCTCAACGACGCGGCAGTGAAGCTTCGCAAGCCGGTCGTCCACGGCTCCATCTACCGATGGGACGGCCACGTGACGACCTTCGTCCCGTTCGAGGGGCCGTGCTACCGCTGCATGCACCCGACCCAGCCGCCGCCGGAGCTCGCCCCCGCCTGCAGCGTGGCCGGTGTGCTCGGCGTGCTGCCCGGGATCGTCGGGCTGCTCCAGGCGAACGAGGTCTTCAAGCTGGCGCTGGGCGTCGGCGAGCCGCTCGTCGGGCGACTGCTGATGTTCGATGCCATGGGCACCCGCTTCGACGAGGTGCGGGTCTGGCGCGATCCGGGCTGCCCGGCCTGCGGCGAGGGAGCGCAGCTGTGAGCCGCGTTCGCATCCCGCCGGTCCTGCGCGAGAGCGTCGATGGCGCTCGCGAGCTCACCGCCTCGGGCGAGACGGTGCAGCAGGTGCTCGACGACCTGTTTGGGCGCTATCCGGCGCTGCAGGAGCGGCTGACCGAGGACGGCAGCCTGTCGCGCTTCGTGAACATCTACGTCAACGACCGCGACGTCCGATTCCGGGAGGGGCTCGGCACGCCGGTCGCGGAGGACGACACCGTCATCCTGCTGCCGGCCATGGCCGGCGGCTGACCCGCCCGCGCGACGCCCGATGGCCACCGCCACCCGCGGGCAGGCGACCGATGTCGCGTACCCGGACATCGTCGCCGCGATCGGTCACACGCCTCTCGTCGAGCTCCCCCGGCTGGCGCCGCACGCCGGCGTCCGCCTGTTCGCCAAGCTCGAGGGTGCCAACCCGACCGGGTCGGTCAAGGACCGGGTGGCGCGCGCGATGATCGACGACGCGCTCACGTCCGGGGCGCTGCAGCCCGGCCAGACGATCATCGAGCCGTCGAGCGGCAACACCGGCATCAGCCTGGCCATGATCGGGCGGCGGCTCGGCCACCCGGTGCGGATCGTGATGCCCGACAACACGACGCCCGAGCGCAGCCAGCTGCTCCAGCTGTTCGGGGCGCAGATCACCACCTCGCCGGGGAGCGAGGGCTCGAACGGCGCCATCCGCCTCGCGCAGCGGCTCGTCGCCGACGACCCGTCGCTGTTCATGCCCTACCAGTACGGCAACGAGGCCAACGCGCGCGTCCACGAGGAGACGACGGCGCCCGAGATCGTCGCGGCGCTGCCGGAGATCGACGTCTTCGTGGCCGGCCTCGGCACGGGCGGCACGCTGACCGGTGTCGGACGTCACCTGCGCCGCGTTCGGCCCGGCGCGCGGGTGGTCGCAGCGGAGCCGCTTCCCGGCGAGCCGCTGCAGGGGCTCCGCTCCCTCGACGAGGGCTTCGTGCCCCCGGTCCTCGACCAGAGCGTGCTCGACGACAGGTTCCTGGTTTCGAACCGCGACGGGCTGATCGGCACGCGGCGCCTCCTCGAGGAGGAGGGGATCTTCGCCGGCCTGTCGTCCGGCGCTGCCCTGGCGGTCGCGATCCGCGTCGGCCGCGAGATGGAGCACGGCAACATCGTGGTGCTGCTCGCCGACGGCGGCTGGAAGTACCTCTCGGTCGACCTCTGGCGGCGCAACGTCGACGAGCTCGAGGACGATCTCGACCGCTCCCTGCTGTGGTGAGCCGCGCCGCCGGCCCCGCGGCCGAGCGGTTCCACCTGCCCCGGCGGCTCGCGCTGGCAATGCTGCGCCACGCGCTCGACGAGCGACCCAACGAGGCCTGCGGGCTGCTCGCCGGCTCGTTCGACCCGGCCGGTGGGGCCACCGCCGACGCGTACCACCCCGCCCGGAACGCGGAGGCGAGCCCGTATCGCTACCTGGTCGACGGCGAGGATCTGGTGCGGCTCGTCTTCGGGATCGAGGACGCCGGCCGCGAGCTGGTCGGCGTCTTCCACTCGCACACGCACACTCCGGCCGTCCCGTCCGCCACGGACCTGCGCTCCGCCCAGTACCCCGACGCCTACTACCTGCTCGCCACCCTGGCCGATGCGGATGCGCCGCCCGAGCGTGCCCTGCGCGCCTGGCGGATCCGCGATGGACGCTCGTCGGAGGTTCCGCTCCTCGTCGAATGACGGCGCGGGCGGTCCGGATGCCGGCCGCCTGGCCCTAGGGGTCGCCGAGGAGCCGTTGCAGCTCGGCGGTCACCGCGGTGCTGACACTGGCCGTGCCGCCCAGGACCCAGATTCGCGCCGGCCGCAGCCGCAGCACCTGGGTCCGGATCGGGCCGGGCAGCTCGGCCGGCTTGGTGAGCAGCACCGCTGCCCCCGACCTGCCGGCCGGCGAGGCGGCCGAGAGCGCGTCGGGGAACGTCGCGCCGGTCGCCAGGTAGAGGTCGCCCGGGCCGGTCACGTAGCGGGCCGCGATCCCGGCGGAGACGTCGTAGCGGTCGCTCCCGCCGATGCGCAGCACCCCTCCGCTGCCGGCGTACGCCGCGAGCTGGCGGGCGACGCCATCGGAGACCGACCCGGTTCCCCCGAGGATCACGATCTGGGTCGGCCGCAGGCGGCCGAGCTCGGTCGCGGTGGCGCCGGGAAGCCCGCCCGGGCGCGTCAGCAGGATCGGGGCACCGCGTCGCGCGGCGACCGACCCGACCGACAGCGCGTCGGGGAAGTTCTCCCCGGTCGCCACGAAGGCGAGCGGGGCCCCCGGCGCGTACATCGAGGCCGACAGGTTGGCGGCCAGCTGGTAGCGGTCCGCGCCCGGGACGCGCGTCACACCGCCCGCGGTGTAGCGCGCGAGATCGGCCATCACCCGGTCCGAGACGGTGGCCGGTCCGCCGGCGATGACGATCCGGCCGGGGCGCAGCCGGGCCAGCTCCGTGGCGATGACGTCCGGGATCGAGTCGCGTCGGACGAGGAGGACCGGGCCTCCCTGGCGCGACGCGATCGGTCCGGCCGAGAGCGCGTCCGGGAAGGTCTCGCCGCTGGCGACGTAGGCGACCGGCCGTCCGGCGGCGAAGTGGGTGCGCGAGAGGCCCGCCGAGACGTCGTAACGGTCCCTGCCGGCCAGGCGGGTCTGCGTGCCGATCGTCCACTTCGCCCAGGCGAGGGCGTAGGGCTCCGGGTCCGTCCCGGTTCTGCGAGCGGTGCGCACGATGAGCCGCGCCGTGCCCGAGGCGGGCGCCGTCGCCGTCACCGCCTCGTAACTGTTGTCGAGCGAGTAGGAGCCGACCGTCGCCCCGTTCGGCATGACGAGCTGCAGGTCGAGGTCGGAGCGCAGCTCGTCCGCCTTGGTCAGGTCGCCGCCGGCCGTGTGGCTGCTCCACGCCACGACGACCTTGATGCGCTGCCCGGCGACGACGCTCACCTCCTGCACCAGCGGGTCGGCGGTGGTGAGCGCGCCGTATCGGTAACCCCCGTACGGCCCGTCCCCGGTCGTGTTGAGGACCCGGTTGGCCCACAGCGCCGAGACGGTGCCGACGCCCTCGCGGTCCGCGCTGCGCTGGCCGGTCGCCAGCTCCGAGTGGTGGATCGCGCCTGCCATGACGATCGCCCGCACCGCCTCCGGCCAGCCCATGAGGGCGGGGCGCCGAGCGATGAGCTGCGCGGCGATGCCGGAGACGATGGGTGCCGCGGCGCTCGTTCCCGACGCCCCGTGCCCGTTCGCGGTGATCACGTTGGCGGCCGGCGCCGAGACGTTCGGCTTGTTGAAGTCGCCGTGCGGGTTCCAGCGGGTCCCGTCCGGATCGATGTAGCTGCTGCCGTCGGTGGACGTGTACCACATGCGGTCGTCGGACCAGTGCCCCGTGCCCCGGTCGTCGGTGCCGCCGACGGTCAGCACGTTCCAGCCCGTGCCCGGGGAGCCGACCGTCCACGTTCCGAGCGCCGAGTAGTTGCCCGACGACGAGACGGGCAGCCGTCCCGCCTCCCACGCGATCGAGTCGAAGTAGCGGCGGGCCTCCTCCGCACCCTGGGCGGTGTCCTGCACGAGGCTCGTGTTGACGATGTCGGCGTCGCCCCCCGACGGAGAGACGGCCCAATCTGCCGCGGCGATCACGGCGCGGTCGGTGGCGAGCGACGGCACATAGCCCCCGGTCGACGCGCTGACGATGTCCGCGCCGGGCGCGATCCCGCGATAGGTCGGATCCAGGCTGGCGATGGCACCGGCCACCCACGACGGATGGTCGAACCCGCCGGGCTGGTAGGAGAGTGCGCCGGTCGTGCTGTAGCTGGCGACCACCTGACCCGACAGGTCGCCCGTGGCGCGCACGTTGTGGTACTCGATCACCGCCACCCGAGCGCCGTTGCCCTGGTCGCCGACGCCGGTCGTCCAGTTGCCCTGCACCGCCGTGTTGGCGGTGGACATCGTCTCCTCCCAGCGCCCCTCCAGGCCGAGCGAGGCGACGGCCGGCCTCTCCGCCAGCGCCGCCACCCTCCCGGCCGGGAGGTCGACGAAGGCGAGCGGCGCGCCCGAGGTGGCGAGCGCCATCGAGCCGCCGAGCCGCTCCACCTCGACGCGCAGCGCATCGGCGGCCTGCGCGTAGATATCGGCCCGGGCACGGTGCACCTCCGCGCGGATGGCACGGAGCCTGGAGGCATCATCCACGACCGGTCGGCCGGCGACCCAGGCGACGTCGGGGTGGGCGGCGGCCACCGAGTTGACCGCGGCCGTCACAAGGGCCGGATCGATGCTCAGCCACACCGCGACCGGGAGCGGCTCGTCGGGCGCCTCCCGCGCGACGGCGGCGCGGAGGGCGGCGTCGGCCTTTCGTTCCAGGACGGGGAGCGAGCGCGCCGCCTGGGCCACGCGCTCGGCGCGCACGTTCGGCCCGATCGCGCCGTCGGCCGCGCGATAGACGACGTGCACGCTGCCGTCGCGCCGGTCGGTGAACTTGCCGGCCCACACCGGCGCGCGACCTCCGGGGACGGTGACCGTCGCCTCCGTCAGCAGCTCGAAG
>DATADA010000015.1:0-13422 GCA_036258775.1 Candidatus Limnocylindria bacterium
AGCTCACGCGCCGTCGTCTTCGTCAGCCCGATGAGGCCCGCTTTGGCGGCCGCATAGTTCGCCTGGCCGGGGTTCCCGGCCCGGCCGGCGGCGCTCGACATGTTGATGATGCGTCCGAAGCGCGCCTTCATCATCGGCCGCGCCACCGCGCGCGTCATCCAGAACGGTCCGGAGAGGTTCGTGTCGATGACGTCCTGCCACTCGTCCCGGTCCATCCGCATCAGCAGGTTGTCGCGCGTGATGCCGGCGTTGTTGACGAGGATGTCGACCCGTCCGAGCGACTCGGCGGCCGCCGTGGCGATCGCCTCGCACGCCTCGCGCCCGGCGCTCGTGTCGCCCCGGATCGCGAACGCCCTGCGTCCGAGCGCGCCGATCTCGGCCACCACCTCGTCGGCGGCGGGGGCGTTGCCGCGGTAGTTCACCGCCACGTCGGCCCCCTGCCGGGCGAGCGCCACCGCGATCGCCCGGCCGAGGCCGCGGCTGGCTCCGGTCACCAGCGCCGTCCTGCCGCTCAGGTCGAACATCAGCCGGCGACGGCCGCGAGCTCCGCCTCGGCGGCGCGCGGCCGGCCGAGGCGGGTCTGCTCGCCGGGAGCCAGGAACGCGCGCGCCGGATCGGCGGTCCACTCGACGAGCGTCGCGCCGGCGGTGTAGCCGGCCCCGAAGGCGACCATCAGCACCCGATCCCCCGGCTTGATCCGGCCGGCTGCGAGCGCCTCGACGAGCGCCATCGGGACCGATGCGGCGCTGGTGTTGCCGTACTTCTCGATGTTGATGTACGTCTTCTCGAGCGGCATGCCGAGCGTCTTGGCGACGCTCTCGATGATCCGCAGGTTGGCCTGGTGGAAGACGAACTGGTCGACGTCGTCGATCGTCAGCCCCGCGTCGCGAACGGCGGCGAGCGCCGACTCGGCCATCTGCCGGGTCGCGTACTTGTACACGTCCCGCCCGCTCATGTGAATGAAGTGGTCGCGGTTCTCGAGAGTACGTGGGGACGGCGGACAGACGCTGCCGCCGCCGGGGACGATGATCGCCTCGGCGCCGGTGCCGTCGCTGAACAGCTCGAAGCCGAGCAGCCCGCCGGGCTGCTCGCTGGCCTGCAGCAGCACCGCCCCGGCCCCGTCGCCGAAGAGCACGCAGGTGTTTCGATCGGTCCAGTCGAGGAAACGACTGAGCACCTCGACGCCGATGACCAGGACGTTGCGGTACATCCCGCTGGCGACGAAGCCGTGGCCGGCGGCAAGGGCGAAGACGAACCCGCTGCACGCCGCCTCGAGGTCGAAGCCCGCCGCCCGTCGGGCGCCGAGGTCGCGCGCGACGAGGACGGCCGTGGCCGGCATCGGGTAGTCCGGCGAGCAGGTGCCGACGATCACGAGGTCGAGCTCGCCGGGGTCCAGGCCGGCGACCGCCAGCGCGTCGCGCGCCGCGTGCACCGAGAGCGTCGTCGTCGTCTCGTCGTCGGCGGCGACCCGCCGCTCGCGGATCCCGGTGCGGCTGACGATCCACTCGTCCGACGTGTCGACCATCCGGGACAGATCCTCGTTGGTCAGCACCCGCGAAGGCGCGTACATCCCCCAGCCGGTGATCAGCGCGTTCGTCTTCACGCGTGCCTCCTCCTGCGTGCCCACGGCTAGCTCTCGACCTCGACGAGCGGCTGCTGGCGCTTCACGAGCGTCCCGTTCTCGGCCAGCACCCGCCGCACCCGCCCGGCGACGTCGGCCTTGATCTCGTTGAAGAGCTTCATCGCCTCGATCAGCCCCACCACGCGCCCCGGCGCGATCTCGTCGCCCGGCTGGACGTACGGCCGCGCGCCGGGCGACGGGGACGCGTACCAGACGCCGGTGAGCGGCGCGACCACGAATCGCATGCCGGGTGCCGGCTCGCCGAACGGGCTTTGACCGCCGCCGCGTGACGCGGGGGCGGTCGGCTCGCGGAGACCGCCGGGCTGCGCCACCGGCGTGACCGGCGTCGCCGCGCGCGGACGGGCGAGCCGAACCCGAAGCTCGCCGAGCTCGAGCTCCAGCTCGTCGAGGCCGCTCTCGCTGAAGGCGGGCGCGAGCAGGTCGACCGCCGCGATGGCAGGGTCGTCATGGTCGGTCACGCCTCCGGTTCTTCCCAGCGGCGGAAGACCACCGTCGCGTTGTGCCCGCCGAAGCCGAACGAGTTGCTCATCGCGGTGCGCACGTCGGCCTGGCGGGGCCGGTTCGGCACGTAGTCGAGGTCACACTCGGGATCGGGGTTCTCGTAGTTGATCGTCGGCGGCAGGCAGCCGTTCTGGATGGCGAGGACCGAGGCGATCGCCTCGACCCCCCCGCCGGCGCCCATGAGGTGCCCGGTCATCGACTTCGTGCTGCTGACGGGCACGGCATACGCGCGCTCGCCGAAGACCTGCTTGATGGCGGCCGTCTCGGCCCGGTCGTTCGGTGGCGTGCTCGTCCCGTGCGCGTTGATGTAGTCGACGTCGTCGCTCGTCAGCCCGGCATCGGCCAGGGCCAGGCGCATCGACGCCACCGCGCCACGACCACCGGGCGCCGGCAGGGTGATGTGCGAGGCGTCGTCGCTGGCGGCGTAGCCGACCAGCTCGGCGTGGACGCGCGCCCCGCGGGCGCGGGCGAAGTCGAGCGCCTCCAGCACCACGATCCCGGCACCGTCGGCGATCACGAATCCATCCCGATCGGCGTCGAATGGGCGGGACGCCCTCTCGGGATCGTGGTTGCGCTTCGTCGAGAGGGCGCGCATGGCGCTGAAGGCCGCCATCGGGATCTCCCCGATCCCCGCCTCCGCGCCGCCGGCGATCATGACGTCGGCGTCTCCGCGCCGGATGATGTTGAGCGCGTCGCCGATGGCGTGGTTGCTGCTCGAGCAGGCGCTGATCGTGGCGTAGTTCGGGCCTCGCGCGTTCGCGTAGATCGCCACGTAGCCCGCCCCCATGTCGGGGATCAGGGCGGTGACCAGAAACGGCCCGATCCGCTCGATGCCGAGGTCGTGCGCCTCGATGACGTCGCGGATCATGGTGTTGATGCCGCCGATGCCGGAGCCGATGATCACGCCGGTCCGCTCCGCCAGCGTGTCGTCGACGATCGGGTTCGGCAGGCCGGCATCGGCGAGCGCCTGGGTAGTCGCCGCCCAGGCGTAATGCACGTAGCGGTCGTTGCGCCGGACCTCCTTCTTCGGCATGAAGCGCTCGGCGTCGAAGTCGCGGATCTCGCCGGCGACCCGGCTGGCGATGCGCGAGGCGTCAAACGACTCGACGGCGCCGATGCCGCTGCGCCCGGCCATGAGCGACTCCCAGAAACCGGCCACGTCGTTGCCGATCGGCGTCACGGCGCCCATGCCGGTCACGACGACGCGACGCTCGCCGCGCTCGGCGGAGCTGCGGGGCGGGGGTGGTGTCCAGTCAGCCATCCAGAGTTCCTCCCGCGATCGCCTGGTCGCGCGGGATGATGAAGCTGAGCGTCGCCTCCACCGCCACGTCATCTCCGACGCTCGCGACGCCGCGCGCGCGCCCGAACATCCCGCGCAGCTTCTCGATCGTCACCTTCAGCTGGAGCTGGTCGCCGGGCACGACCGTCCGCCGGAAGCGGCAGTCGTCGATCCCGGCGAAGAGGGCCAGCTTGCCGCGGTACTCGGGCAGCGCGAGGACGGCGATGCCGGCCGCCTGCGCCAGAGCCTCGACCATGAGCACGCCCGGCATGATCGGCCGCCCCGGGAAGTGACCCGTGAAGTGCGGCTCGTTACCCGTCACGCTCTTGACCGCCACGGCCGCCCTGCCCGGCTCGAGCGCGACCACACGGTCCACCAGCAGGAACGGGTAGCGGTGCGGAATGAGGCGCATGATGTCGGCCGCCTCGAGGGGCAGCCGCGGCCCCGCGTCGCCCGCCACGTCCGTCGTCGGCGGCCTGGTGCTCGTCTCTTCCATCGGGCCCTCCTTCATCCGGCCACGAACGCCGCCGGGCCGACGCGGTCGAGCAGGTTGGTGCTCACCGCCGCCCCCAGGAAGGCGTCGTTCTCGATGATCCCGCGGTGGAACGGGATGTTGGTCTTGACCCCCGTCAGGTGGAACTCGGCCAGCGCCCGCCGGGCGCGCGCCAGCGCGTGCGCCCGATCGTCGCCCCACACGATCAGCTTCGCGAGCAGCGAGTCGTAGAAGGGCGGCACCTCGTAGCCCTGATAGAGGTGGGTGTCGATCCGCACGCCGGGCCCGCCGGGGAGGCGCAGCTCGTCGACCACGCCGGTCTGCGGGCTGAAGTTGTTGCCGGCGTCCTCGGCGGTGATCCGGAACTCGATGGCGTGGCCGGCCACCCGCACGTCGTCCTGCCGCAGCCGGAGCGGTTCGCCGGCGGCAAGCCGGATCTGCTCCGCCACGATGTCGACCCCGGTGAGCGCCTCGGTCACCGGATGCTCGACCTGGATGCGGCAGTTGATCTCGATGAAGTAGAACGCCCCCTCGCGGTCGACGAGGAACTCGAGGGTCCCCACCGACTCGTAGCCGGCGGCCACCACGGCGCGGATCGCCAGCTCGCGCAGCCGCTCGCGCGTCGCATCGTCCATCGCCGGCGAGGGACCCTCCTCGATGATCTTCTGGTGCCGCCGCTGCACGCTGCAGTCGCGCTCGCCGAGGTGGATCCCGTTGCCGTGGCGATCGATCAGCACCTGGACCTCGACGTGGCGGCTCTCCTCGATCCACTTCTCGAAGTAGACCGCGCCGTCGCCGAAGGCCGCCTGCGACTCGGATCGGGCCAGCGGGAGGCTGGTCTCCATCTCGCGCGGGGAGCGCACCAGGCGCATCCCCTTGCCACCACCCCCGGCCGACGGCTTGAGGAGCACCGGATAGCCCGCCTCGCCGGCCTGCTCCAGCGCGTCGCGCAGGTCGGTGATGATGCCGCGGCTCCCCGGCACGGTGGGCAGCCCGGCCCCGGCCAGCATCCGTCGCACCGCGTACTTGCTGGCGAAGCGCTCGAGCACCTCGGCCCGCGGGCCGATGAAGGTCAGCTCGTGGGCGGCGCAGGCCTCGGCGAAGGTCGGGTCCTCGCTCAGGAAGCCATAGCCCGGATGGATCGCGTCGCAGCCGCTGATCAGCGCCGCGCTGATCAGCGCCGGCTGGTTGAGATAGGAGCGCCGCGCCTCGGCAGGCCCGATGCAGATCGCCTCGTCCGCGAGCCGCACCGCCAGCGTCTCGGCGTCGGCCTCGCTGTGGGCCACGACGGCCGGGATCCCGAGGTCCCGGCAGGCGCGCAGGACGCGCACGGCGATCTCGCCGCGGTTGGCGATGAGGACCTTGCCGACCATCAGGCGTCGACCGACGCGGTCGCTCGCCGCGCCGGGAACATCGCCGCGAGCGCCTGGGCGGCGGCGGCCAGCGTCTCGGGATCGCTGACGGCAAGCGTGCGAGCCGACGGCACGATCCGTCGCACCATCCCGACCAGCGCGGCCCCCGGGCCGCATTCCACGAACGTGTCGACGCCGTCGGCGACCATGCGGCGCACGGATCGGACCCACTCCACCGGCGAGCGCACCTGCTCGGTGAGCAGCGCGCGGATCCGATCCGCGTCGGTCTCGGGGTCGCCGGTGACGTTGCTGACGACCGGCGGCCGCGCATCGCGCCACGCGACGGTCTCGAACGCTCGTTCCAGCTCATCGGCGACGGGTGCCATGAGCGGCGAGTGGAACGGGCCCGATACGGAGAGCGGCACGAGGCGGCGAGCGCCGGCGGCGCGCAGCGCATCCTCGGCGGCCGCGATCGCGTCGCGCCGGCCCGACACGACGACCTGCCCGGGAGCGTTGTCGTTGGCGACCACGAGCTCGGTGGGTCGCGCCACCGCCGCCACGGCGCGCTCGACGACCTCGCGCTCGATCCCGAGCACCGCCGTCATGGCGCCGTCCTCCGCCGCGTCGGCCATCAGCTCGCCGCGGCGCCCGACAAGGCGCAGGGCGTCCTCGGCCGAGAGGACGCCGGCCGCGACGAGCGCGGCGTACTCGCCCACGCTGTGCCCGGCGACGAGCGCGGGCTCCATGGCGACGCCCGATTCGGCGAGGCGCTCCTCGAGCGCCCGCAGGCAGGCCAGCGACGTGGCGACGAGGCACGGCTGCGTCTGCCGCGTGTCGTTCAGGCGCTCCGGCGGACCCTCCCAGCACGTCCTCGAGACCGGCCAACCGAGCGCTCGGTCCGCCATCTCGTAGGCCGCGCGGGCGGCGGGCGAAGCCTCCGCCAGGGCGCGTCCCATGCCGACGGTCTGCGCCCCCTGCGGTGAGAAGAGCAGGGCGACGGTCAATGGCGCCCCTCCGCGGGCTCGATCTCGATCACGACCTGCCCGTACTCGACCGGTTCGCCGCTCTCGGCGACGAGGTTGCGGACCGTGCCGCCGCGGGGTGCGCGGACGTCGTGGCGGACGCCGAGCACCTCGACCCAGCCGAGCGGCTGGCCCTTCTCGACCGCCAGCCCCGGGCCGAGGCCGTCGGCGAAGACGAAGTAGCCGACGCCGGGTGAAGGCACCGCCAGCAGCGCCGGCTCGTCGGCCGCTCCCTCCGAGGCCGCTCCGTTGCCGGCCGCGGCGTGGGTAGGCGGCGCCCCCGGCACGCGCGCGGCCGCCGGCGGCGCGACATGGCCTCGCGAATCGGGCTCGGGCGGCGCTTCACGCGCCTGGGACGCGCCCGCGGCGACGCGCAGCCGGAGCCCGCGGTGGCGGACCTCGATCTCCCCGAGCCCGTATCTCGCCAGGCGCTCGGTGAGCTGCGGCAGCAGCTCCCGGGCGGCACGCTCCACGCTCTCCAGCGGCCGGTCGTCGTCGTTCATGCGCCTTCCTCGTCGTCGGGTTCCCCCTCGCTCGGCCAGACGTCGCTCCAGCGCGGCGGTCGGGGCATGGGCAGGTGGAGCACGCGCCCGAGCCGCCGGCGCAACGAGGGCTCTTCCGCGGCGACGGGCAGGTCGGCCTCGCGGTGGACGCCGACCGAGCGCAACCGAGCATACCGGCTGGCAAGGAGCGCGTCGCGATCGAGCGCCGTCACCTCCGCCAGCGCCGCGACGAGCGCACGCTTCACCGCGCGGGCAGTCGCCGCGTGGTCGGCATGCGCGCCGTCGCGCGGCTCCTCGATGAGCCCATCGACGATCCCCAGCCGCAGCTGGTCGGGCGCGGTCATGCGCATCGCCGCCGCCGCGGCGCGCGCCTCGTCCGTCGAGCGCCACAGGATCGCGGCGCAGCCCTCCGGGCTGATGACGCTGTAGACGGCGTTCTCGAGGGCGAGCACCACGTCGCCGACGCCGATCGCGAGGGCGCCGCCCGAGCCGCCCTCACCCAGCACGACCACCACGACCGGCACACCCAGCCCGGTCATCAGCTTGACGCTCCGCGCGATCGCCTCCGCCTGGCCGCGCTCCTCCGCCGCGGGGCCGGGGAAGGCACCCGCGGTGTCGAGGAACGTCACGACAGGCAGACCCAGCTTCTCGGCCAGGCGCATGAGCCGCTGCGCCTTCCGGAACCCCTCGGGATGGGGCGACCCGAAGTTGCGGGCGATGTTCGTCTCGGTGTCGCTGCCCTTCTGGTGGCCGATGACCATGACCGGCCGGCCGTCGAGCAGCGCCGGTCCCCCGACGACGGCCGGGTCATCGCCGAAGGCGCGATCACCGTGCAGCTCGGTGAAGTCGTCGAAGATGCGCGCCACCAGGTCGAGCGTCCGCGGGCGCTGCGGATGCCGGGCGCGCTGCACGCGCTCCCACGCCGCTTCGACCGCCTCGGGGGTCGGCGCCGCGGTCGGGATCGCCTCGGTCATCGATCGCCCCCGTTGCGCCGCCGTCCGGCAGGGGCGCCGCCGTTCCGCCCGGGTGCCTCGGGCTCGGCGTCGATGCCGATCGTCTCGCTCACCGCCCCGCCGACGCGCTCGGCGAGCCCCGACAGGGCCGCCATCGGCCCGCGAGCCCGGTCGTCGCCCCCGGCGCGCCACGCCCCGGCCGGACGCACCGGCAGCACCCGCAGCAGGCGCGCGAGCGTCACACGCAGCTCGGCGCGGGGCACGACGAGGTCGACGAAGCCGTGCTCCCGCAGGAACTCGGCAGACTGAAACCCCTCTGGCAGCTCCTCCCCGACCGTGCCGGACGCGACGCGCGCTCCCGCGAACCCGATCAGCGCCTTCGGCTCGGCGACGACCACGTCGCCGAGCGACGCGAAGCTGGCCAGCACGCCCCCGGTGGTCGGGTCGGTCAGGACGCTGATGAACGGGATGCCCTCCTCGTCGAGGGCGACGAGCGGCGCGGTCGTCTTGGCCAGCTGGAGCAGCGAGAGCGTTCCCTCCTGCATCCGCGCCCCGCCGGACGCGGACACCACGATCGCGGGGATCCGCTCGGCGAGGGCCGTCTCGAAGCAGCGGGCGATCTTCTCGCCCACGACGCTCCCCATGCTGCCGCCCATGAAGCGGAAGTCGAAGATCCCGATCGCGACGGAGCGTCCGTCGATGCGCGCGGTCCCCGATACGACGGCGTCGCGCAGTCCGGTCTTGATCCGCGCCGCGGCCAGACGGTCGGCGTACGGCTTCGAGTCGACGAACGCGAGCGGGTCGGCCGGCTCGAGCCCCGCATCGTGCTCCTCGAAGCTGCCGGGGTCGCAGAGCAGGTCGATCCGCTCGCCGGCGCTCATCCGCAGGTGGTGGCCGCATCCCGGGCAGACGCGGAGGTTTCGCTCCAGCTGCCGGTTGAAGAGCTGCTGCTCGCAGCCGGGGCACTTCGACCACGCGTCCGCCGGGGCGGGAGTCCGTCGACGACTGAACGGCAACTTGATCGGCAATCCGCTCCCCCTCTCAGCGTCGCCGCCGCGCGCCGCGCCGGCCGCCGCGCCACACCGCCAGCGCCGTCACGCCGACGCCGACTGCCGCAGACGAGACCGCACCGGCCGCGATGAGGCGCCCCGGATGACGGATCTCGCGGGTCAGCTCCCCCAGTCCTCGCACGCGGCGCGCCAGCGGACGCTCCGCCGTATCTGCCAGCCGAGCGCCGACCCGCGCCTCGAAGCGAGGCGCGACCGGCACCGGGGCGAGCGCCCGGGCGAGCAGCCGGGCCGCCCTCACCAGCGGGCGCAGCTCCGGCTCGAGGGGTCCGGAGATCCGACCGCCGGCGAGCAGCTGGGAGACGGCGGCATCGAGCTGCTCCGCGACGGAGGCGGCGCGGAGCCCGCCCGACGCGGCCCGAGAATCGGTCATGTCCGAAACATCAACACCGCGCCGGGCGCGGCGTTACACGCTTCCCGCGGGTTCAGGCCTCGTCGGCGTCGAGCCGGGCGGCGACCTCCCGCAGCGCGCGGTGAAGGAGCACGCGGACGGCGCCGGGCGAGCGGCCGAGGATCGGCCCGATCTCGGCCGCCGTCAGCCCGTCCACGAAGCGGAGGAGGATCACCTGCCGCCGCTCCTCCGGAAGCTCGTCGAGTGCGGCGACGACCGCGCGCAGCTCCTCCGCCCGCGCGACCAGGGTCGCGGGGTCGCCGTCGGCGGCGCCGCGCTCTCCCGCGGCCTCGAGCGGGGCGGTCGGCCGGCGCGCGCGAGAGCGGTGCGCGTTCGCGACCGTGTTGTGCGCGATCCGGAACAGCCACGCACGAAAGCTGGATCCCTCGTCGCGGAAACGACCGATCCCCGCCAGGGCGGCGAGGAAGCTGCGCTCGGTGGCGTCCTCGGCGTCGTGGTGATCGCCGAGGGCGTAGAACGAATACGAGTAGACCCGGTCCAGGTAGCGCCGGTAGATCGTGGCGAACGCGGCCGGGTCGCGCTGCGCGGCGCGCACGGCGGGCAGGTCGGGATCGGCCGATGCGGCGTCGTCGGGGACGTCGGCGGGCGCGTCGAGCCGTCGGGCGGGTCGGTCGCTCACGCCGGCACCTGGCGGGGGAGTTCCACCGCGATCACCTCGCCGTACGACACCGACTCGCTGCCGCGCTCCGTCTCCACCAGCAGCGCCCCGTCGGCCGCGATCCCCGCCGCGCGGCCCTCCACCAGCCGTGCTCCCGCCCGTACCGCGACCCTCCGGCCATCGAGCCAGGAGGCGCCGCGGTACCGCGCGAGCGGTGAGGCTCCCCTCTCGAGGCCGGCCAACTCGCGGTCGAGCGCCGCCAGGAGCCGGCCGAGCAGCGCGACGCGATCGAGCGCCTCGCCGGCGAGGTCGGCCAGCGAGGTGGCCCGCGCCGCGAGCTCGGCCGGCATCTCCGCCCGGCGCCAGTTGACGTTGATCCCGATCCCGACCACCGCGTCCGCGATCGTGTCGCCCAGCAGCGTCGTCTCGACCAGCAGTCCGGCGACCTTCAGCCCGTCGGCCGCGACCAGGTCGTTCGGCCACCTCACCGCGAGGGCGGCGTGCGGCGCCGCCGCCTCCCGCACCGCCAGCGCGGCGGCGGCCGAGAGCTGCCACGCGCGCGACCCAGCGAGCGCGGGGCGAACGGGGACGCTCACGAGCAGGTTGCGGCCGGGCGGTGAGTGCCAGACCCGCCCGAGCCGCCCGCGGCCGAGGCTCTGGACGTCCGCCACGACGACGGTCCCCTCAGCGGGCAGAGCGGCCAGCAGCGCGCGGGCGCGGTCGTTGGTCGACCCGATGGCGGCGTGGAACTCCACCGCGCGGCCGATCCGGCGGCGAGGGTCGGCGGCGCGCTGCCACACGGAGGAATCGCTCATGGGTGAGCCGAGATTCTATCCTCGGGCGCGTGGTGGAGCGGCCGAGGGGCTGCGCTACACTCGCGGCCGAGATGAGCCAGACCATCGCGTCCCAGCCCGGGCCGGCCACGGCGGCACGCCCGGTGCGCGAGCGGCTCTTCACCGGCATCCAGCCATCGGGCGCCTCGCATCTCGGCAACTACCTGGGAGCCCAGGTCAACTACGTCGCGCTGCAGGATCGCTACGAGGCGATCTACGCGATCGTCGATTTCCACGCGCTCACCACCGTCCACGACGGCGAGACGCTGCGCCGCCTGACGCACGAGATGGTGCTCGACCTCGTCGCCGTCGGACTCGACCCCGAGCGCTGCGCCATCGTGCGCCAGTCCGACCTGCCGGAGCACACCACCCTGGCGTGGATCTTCAACACCGTGGTGCCGGTGAGCTGGGTCGAGCGCACGCCGACGTACAAGGAGAAGCGCGACCAGGGGATCGAGAACAGCATGGGGCTGCTCGACTACCCGGTCCTGCAGGCCGCCGACATCGCGATGTACAAGGCGACGGTCGTGCCGGTCGGCAAGGACCAGGATGCGCACCTCGAGCTGAGCCGCGAGATCCTGCGCGCCTTCAATCGCCGCTACGGCGCCATCTTCCCCGAGCCGCAGGCGGTGTATACCGAGGCGCCCGTCGTGCTAGGCACCGACGGGGCCTCGAAGATGAGCAAGAGCGCCGGGAACACGATCCCCATCTTCGCCGAGCCCGACGAGATGCGACGGATCGTGATGAACATGGTGACCGACCCGCAGCGCATCAGGCGGAGCGATCCCGGGCGGCCGGAGGTCTGCAACGTCTGCCAGCTCCATCGGTTCTTCGGCGGCGACTACCTGGCGATCCAGGACGGCGAGCGGACCGCCCGCACGGGCTGCGTCGACACGAAGCGGCTGCTGGCGGAGCGGATGATCGAGCACTTCGGGCCGATGCGCGAGAAGCGGCGCCAGCTGGCCGCCGCCCCGGACTACGTGGAGGAGGTGCTCGGCCGCGGGGGCGAGAAGATTCGACCGATCCTCGACGCGACGATGCGCGAGGTGCAGGACGCGGTCGGCATCGGCCCGGGCCGGGCAGGTCCTCGAGGCGGCTGAGCGTGCCAGCCGGCGGCCTGGGCAGGCGCGAGCGCCGCTGGCTGCTGGTCTTCCTGGTCCTCGGCAGCGCCTACTTCGCGGTCCTGCTGATCGGGCTGCTCGGCGCAACGGTCGCCAACTTCAGCCAGATCCTGATCGTCGTCTTCCTGGCCTGGCTGCTCGCCTTCGTGATGAGCCCCCTGGTGAGCCTCCTCCAGGACCGTCTGCGGCTGCCGCGGCCGCTGGTGGTCCTGCTCGGCTACCTCGTCACCCTCGTCCTGCTCGGCTTCGTCCTGTTCTACACCGGCAGCGCGGTCGTCCAGCAGGCCGGCGAGCTGGCGGAGGAGTTCCCCGGGCGCGCGGACGAGATCGAGGCCGGCCTCCGGTCATGGCAGGAGGACTTTCAGCTCGGGCGGCTCCGGCTCGACCTCGTCAGGATGTTCAACACCGCGCAGAACCAGGTCGCCGCGGCCGGGACGGCCATCATCGACCAGGCACAGGCGATCGCGGGCGTCACCGTCGCCGCACTCGGCTCCCTGGTCGTGATCGTCATCCTGTCGCTCTACATGGTCCTCGATGCGGAGCGCATCCGGGGCCGGCTGCGGACGCTCGTCCCGAGCCAGTTCCGCGATGAGTTCGACATGTTCGAGCGCAGCGTGGCGACCGCCTTCGGCGGCTTCCTGCGCGCGCAGCTCCTGCTCGCGGCGATCCAGGCGGCGGTGGTCGGGCTGGTCGGGACGGCCTTCGGCGTGCCGTACCTGTTCCTCGTCGGGACGGCGTCGGCGCTGGTGATGCTGATCCCGTTCTTCGGGCCGCCGCTGGCGCTCGTGCCGCCGATCGTGTCCGCCGCCATCTTCCAGCCCGCGGCCCTCGTCCCCGTCGCCGCCATCCTGCTCGTCGTGCAGACGGTCGTCGTCAACTGGCTCCAGCCGCGCCTGCTGCAGGGCGCGCTCGGCATGCATCCGATCCTGGTCCTCGTCGGCCTGCTGGTCGGCGCGCAGGTCGCCGGAGTGTGGGGGGCGCTGTTCGGGATCCCGGTGCTCGCGGTGCTGAACGTCTTCTTCGCCTACTGGACCATGGAGGCGGTGCCGAACGTCGTCCTCCCCGACCGGGAGCGGCTCGAGGACGTCCAGGAGAGCACGATGGTCCGGGTGGAGAAGACGCGCGCCGGCAGCGAGCAGCCCGCCATCCGCGTCCACCGCTCGCTGCGCACGGGCGCCGCGCCGGCGGTCGAGCCCGAGATGCCGGAGGAGCGTCCGCGCTCGGCGCCCGCCGACTGAGCGCAGCGTTCCGCGGTCTCACCCGCGAGCCCGCTCGTGCCGTAGTTCTCACCCGGTGAGCGTTACAACGGCTGGCCCGTGACAGAGCGTGGAAAGCGGGCCATGACTCTCACGACGCGAGAATTAACGCGGCGTCCCGGACCGATCGCGTTGTGACGTGCACCACGGGAGAGTTACGCGCCGCCCGGCGGTGCAGCCGGGGAATCGCACCGAGGCCGGGACCCGGGCAGCCGGCGTCGGGTTCGGGCGTCCGCGGCGGGCCGGGTGCCGTGGAGCGCAGCTGTCCCTCGGCGCCGAGGTCGTGGTCAGCGTGCGCTGATCCGGCTCAGGCGACGTGGCGCTGGCGCAGCGGCGTGACGTCCTCGGCGAAGTGGCAGGCGGAGAGGTGCCCTCCGCCGATGTCCCGCA
>DATADA010000016.1:0-3515 GCA_036258775.1 Candidatus Limnocylindria bacterium
CAGCTCGGTCACGTCCGCGTCGACCGCCACCTGGCCCATCCGCAGCGCGGCCGCCACCCGGTTGTGGCCGTCGACGACGTAGTACTCGTCGCCCACCCTGTACAGGTCGACCGGCGGCAGGACGCGGAGCGCATTCATCGCGCGGACGATGCGATCCCACCGCGCCTGCCAGTTCTTGCCGCGCAGCATCGGCAGCGGCAGGAAGTCGGCGGTGTTCTGCGACGGGTGACGGACGGTGCCCACGATCTCCTCGACGGGGACGGTTCGCAGCCCGAGCCGGCGGCGCGAGGCCGCCGTCGCCCGGGGGTGCCGGTCGTACAGCGAAGGCAGGATCTCCGACGACGGCTTCCCTCCGCGAAGACCGCCCCAGCGCCGGCCGCGCACGCGCTCCGCCACGTGGCGGAACAGGGTGAGGGCCACGAACGCGGCGACCGCGGATCGCAGCAGGGTGAAGCCGCTCGAGCGCAGGCGGCGCAGAAGAGAGGCCATCGGGGATCGGTACCGTCCGTCTAGCGGGGTGGGAAGAAGGTATTGAGCGGCGTACTATCATGCCGTTCCCGGGCCGTCCCCGCCCGCTGGGGCGAATAGTGCCGTGCAACGAAGGAGCGAAGCTCGATGGCCACCGTCACCTTCGACCATCTCTACAAGAGGTACGGCGAGGAGGTCATCGCCGTCAACGACCTGAACCTCGAGGTCCAGGACGGCGAGTTTCTCTGCCTGGTCGGCCCGTCCGGCTGCGGCAAGACGACGGCGCTGCGCTGCGTGGCCGGGCTGGAGGAGATCAGTGACGGGCGGCTGCAGATCGGCGACCGCGTCGTCAACGACGTGCCTCCCAAGGACCGCGACATCGCCATGGTGTTCCAGAGCTACGCGCTCTACCCGCACATGAGCGTGTACGACAACCTCGCCTTCGGTCTGAAGCTGCGCAAGATCCGCAAGGAGGAGATCGACCGCCGGGTCAAGGAGGGGGCCAAGATCCTCGGCCTGGAGCGCTTCCTCGACCGCAAGCCGAAGGCACTCTCCGGCGGCCAGCGCCAGCGCGTGGCCCTGGGCCGCGCGATCGTGCGCGAGCCGGCGGTGTTCCTGATGGACGAGCCGCTCTCGAACCTCGACGCGAAGCTGCGCGTGCAGACGCGCGCCGAGATCGCCCGGCTCCACCAGCGGCTGGGGACGACGACGATCTACGTCACGCACGACCAGGTCGAGGCGATGACGATGGGCGATCGCATCGCGGTGATGAAGGACGGCATCCTGCAGCAGGTCGGCTCGCCGCAGGAGCTCTACGACCACCCGAACAACGTCTTCGTGGCCGGCTTCATCGGATCGCCGGCGATGAACTTCGCGACGGTGAAGGCGACGGAGGGGGGCGACCTGATGCTCGGCAACGCCCAGCTGCACCTGACCGGCGAGCCGGCCAGGGCGGCCGAGCAGCAGCCGAGGGGCAAGGACCTGCTCATCGGGTTCCGGCCGGAGCACCTGCAGGTCGCGAACGGCGCGGGCGACGGCGCCATGCGCATCCCGGCCAAGGTCGACGTGGTCGAGTACCTCGGCAACGAGGAACTGATCCATGCGCAGGCGGAAGGCCACGAGGTCGTCGCCCTCATCAGCAGCGACGAGCGCGTCAAGGTCGGCGACTCGGTCCAGTTCGCCGTCGCGATGGACAAGCTGCACATCTTCGATCCCGAGAGCGAGAAGACGCTCGTTGGCTAGCCGGCGAGTGCCGAAGTGAACGAGGGGTGTACCGAGGTGCGTACTATCCGGTAGCGCCCAGAACAGGCCGACGGCTGTCGGGCGGCCGTCTCACGCGGAACCCCAGGCCCTCGCGCCACGGTGGGCGAGGCGATACGAGCAGGTGGAGGAACCGATGAGGAGATTTCGCTTCGTAGCACCCGTCCTCGTGCTGAGCCTGGTGCTCACCGCCTGCCCCGCGGGCGGTGGGGGCGACGACGGCGGAGACGGCGGCGCCGCAGAGCCGGCCGGGAGCCCCGGCGGGAGTCCGGGCGCCGCAGGCACCGAGGGCTCGATCGAGGTCACCTCACTGTGGGGCGGCGCCGAGGCGACCGCCTTCGAGGCGGTCCTGACCGCGTTCGAGGAGGCGAACCCCGGCATCTCCGTCGATTACACCTCTGTCCGCGCCGACTACGCGACGGTCCTCAACAACCGGCTGGCGCAGGGTGATCCGCCGGACATCGCGATCATCCCCGGCATCGGCTTCCTGCGGAGCTTCGCCCGAGATGACCTGCTCATCCCCCTGGAGGAGCTCGGCATCAACCGCGAGGACATCGAGGGCAACTACGCTCCGGGGATCCTCGACGTCGGCGTCGTGAACGACGAACTCGTCGCGCTCATGGTCAAGCTCAACTCGAAGAGCACCATCTGGTACAAGCCGGACTCGTTCGAGGAGGGCGGTTACGCGGTTCCCGAGAGCTGGGAGGACCTCGTCGCGCTGACCGAGCAGATGAAGACGGATGGCCGCACGCCGTGGGCGCTCGGCGCGGCGGACTCGTGGACGCTGACCGACTGGTTCGAGAGCATCTACCTCCGCCAGGCCGGCGAGGACGCCTACGACACGCTCTTCAGCGCGGAGGGCAACTGGACAGACCAGACGGTCACGGACGCGATCGCGACGATGACCGAGATCCTTAACGACGAGAACGTCGCCGGTGGCATCGATGGAGCGTTGGCCACGGCCTTCGTCGACGGCATAGGCCTCGTCTTCAGCGAAGGCGGTGAGGCCGAGATGTACTACGAGGGCGGCTTCGTCGGCGGCATCGCGCTCGGCGACGTCAACCCCGACCTCGAGATCGGCACCGGCATCGACTTCTTCGACTTCCCGCCCATCAACGGCGGCGGCGAGGGTGCGATCACGATCGGCGGTGACGTCATGGCGGCGTTCACGACCGATCCGGGCGTGGCGGAGTTCATGGAGTACCTGACGACTCCGGAAGCCGGCACGGTCTGGGCCGAGGGCGGCACCATCATCTCGCCGATCCAGGGCGTCGACTCCAGCGTGTACGAGGTCGTCAACGAGCTGGCAGTGAAGGAGGCCGAGCAGGTCGCCAACGCGTCGGCCGTCCGGTTCGACGGCTCGGATCTCCTCCCGGCCGGGACCGATCTGGGCGCCATCCTCCAGAGCGCCATCCAAGATCCCGAAGGCGTCGCCGGGGCGCTGGAGCAGTTCCAGTCCGAGGTCGACTCGGCCTGGCAGGAGGAAGAGGGCGGTTGAGCTGAGCTCGCGGAGGCAGGGGCGGCCGGCGCCGCCCCTGCAGACGAGCCTGACGGAGCGTTGAGGTCATGAGTAACGTCTCGGCGCGGGCGATCCCCCGGCAGCGTGGGGTGAGCCGGTTCATGGGTGGCTGGAGCCTGGCGGCGAGCCTCTTCTTGGCCCCTGCCCTGTTCCTCCTCGCCGTCTTCATGCTCTATCCCACGGTCAGCACGATCGTGCTGAGCTTCGAGAATGGGCTCAACAACTACATCCAGCTGCTCACGCGGGATCCGAAGTTCCTCGACCTCGG
>DATADA010000017.1:0-2175 GCA_036258775.1 Candidatus Limnocylindria bacterium
GAGACGAAGTCCGTCCTGGTGGGCACGGCGGCCAAGCCCCTCAACCCGCTCGGCGCCTGACCGCCGCGACGGCCCTCGTCGCGGTATTTGCGCCCCTCCCCGGTGCCGCGTACCGTCCGCGCAGATGGCCCGCTCCGTCGACGCGCTCCGAGCCTGGTATGCCCGCTTCCCCGAGGGTTGGTGGGGCTATCACTGGGCGCCGCCGCGGCCGATGTCCGCCGTCGAGATCATCGGCGCCGGCAGCATCGACGCCCGCCTCATGGCGACGCTGTGGGCGGTCATGAGCCGGCGCCGCGGCGTGATGCTCGCCTCCGAGGCGCCGATGGCCGGCAAGACAACGACCCTCTCCGCGCTCGTCGACTTCCTGCCCGAGGCAACGGTCGGCGTCTTCCTGCGCGGCTGGTGGGACGACACCGACTGGACCGATGAGATCGGGCCGGACCGCGGCTATCTGCTAATCAACGAGCTCTCCGACCACCTGCCGATCTACGTCTGGGGGCCGAACGGGCGCTCCGCGCTGCGGCTCGCGGGAGGCGGCTACGGGCTCGGCGGCACGATGCACGCGGACTCCCTGCCCGAGGCGCTCGATCTGCTGCGCTCCGAGCTCGGCGCCACCGATGCCGACCTGGCCGGCATCACGGTCTACCTGCAGTACTCGGCGTACCGCACCCCGCGGGCGATGTACCGCCGCGTCGAGGAGGCCTGGCACCTCCGTCTCGATGACCGGGGAGCGCTCGCGCCCGTCCGGCTGGCCGCCATCGAGGGCGGGAGATCGCCCTCGCTGACCGGGGCTCAGCGCTTCCCCGCGCCGCCGATGCTCGCCTCGGATGGTGGCCGTCGGAGCCAGCCGCTGGTCCACGAGCCCGCCGGCTACGCGGCGCTGGCAGAATCGCTCGACCTCATGGCCGGCGAGCTGGAGGCTGAGCTGGCGGCGCGGTGCGCCTTCCTCGACGAGCTGTCCCGACGCGGGATCTGCGACCCCGCGTCGGTGGCGGTCGCGCTGAGGGGTTACCCGAACCTGCCCGAGGATCGGTCGCGCGGCGAGGATCCTGCATCGCACCCGGTCACCACGTCCGAGCTGGAGCTCCTCGAGTGATCCCGACGACCGCGCCTACCCCGCGTCCCGACGACACGACGCTCGGAGAGCTGCGCGCCCGCGGCTACCGGCCGCGGACCGTCAAGGACGAGATGCGTGGCAACCTGCTCGACCAGCTGCGGCGTGGCGTTCGGCTGCTCCCCGGCATCCTCGGCTACGACGAAACGGTGCTGCCGCAGATCGAGAACGCCGTGCTGGCGGGGCAGGACATCATCCTGCTCGGCGAGCGTGGCCAGGCGAAGAGCCGGATCGCGCGCAGCCTGACCGCCCTGCTCGACGAGTGGATCCCGGCCGTGGCCGGCTCGGAGCTGCGGGACGACCCGTTCCGCCCGGTCTCGCCGTACGCCCGGGCGCTCGTCCAGGAGCGCGGTGACGAGACGCCGGTCGGCTGGATCGGCCGCGAGGAGCGCTACGCCGAGAAGCTGGCCACGCCGGACATCAGCATCGCCGACCTCATCGGCGAGGTGGACCCGGTCAAGGTGGCCGAGGGACGTTACCTGTCTGACGAGCTGACGATCCACTACGGCCTTCTGCCGCGCGCCCACCGCGGGATCTTCACGATCAACGAGCTGCCCGATCTGGCGGAGCGGATCCAGGTGGGCCTGCTCAACGTGATGGAGGAGCGCGACGTCCAGATCCGCGGCTACCGGATCCGGCTCGACCTCGACCTGTTCGTCGTCGCCTCCGCCAACCCCGAGGACTACACCAGCCGCGGCCGCATCATCACGCCGCTGAAGGACCGCTTCGGCGCGCAGATCCGGACCCACTACCCGTCCGAGGCCGAGACGGAGATCGCCATCGTCGACCAGGAGCAGCGGCGCTTCGACGACGAGGCGGCCGCGCCATCGGTCCCGGTGCAGGTGCCGGGCTTCATGCGCGAGATCGTCGCCGAGCTGTCGCAGCTCGCGCGCCGCTCCAGCGAGGTCAGCCAGCGCTCCGGGGTCAGCGTGCGCGTCTCGATCGCCAACGCCGAGACGCTCGCCGCGGCGGCCCTGAAGCGGGCCGTGCGCATCGGTGAGCCGGTCGCCGCGCCGCGCATCAGCGACCTGCCGGCGGTCGTCGCCTCCACCGCCGGGAAG
>DATADA010000018.1:0-2568 GCA_036258775.1 Candidatus Limnocylindria bacterium
ATGCGCCAGGTGGCGGGGCGGCTCCGGCTCGATCTCGCCCAGTACCGCGAGCTCGCCGCCTTCGCCCAGTTCGCGTCCGACCTCGACAAGGCGACCCGAGACCAGCTGACCCGCGGCGAGAAGACGACCGAGGTGCTGAAGCAGCCCCAGTTCGAGCCGCTGCCGGTGGAGAAGCAGGTGGCGATCATCTGGACCGTCACCAACGGCCACCTCGACGACGTCGAGACCTCGAAGATCCGGGAGTTCGAGGCCGGCCTGTACCGGTTCCTGGAATCGACCTACCCTGAGCTGCTGCCGACCATCGCCCGCGACAAGGCGCTCTCGGACCAGCTGGCCGAGCAGCTGCGGCGGGCAGTCACCGAGTACCGCCGGCAGGGTGGCTACGGCCAGACCGAAGCGGCGGGCGCCGATGGCCAGACCGAAGCGGCCGGCGCCGACGGCCAGGCCCGTGCAAGGGGCGACGGAGCCGGGCAGGCATCGGCCGCCGGGCAGGCGACGGGGACCGGGCAGGCATCGGCCGCCGGGCAGGAGGCCGGCGCAGGCCCCGCGGTCGCCGCAGGCGCAAGGAGCCCGAGCGACGGTCGTGCCGGGGAGCAGGGCGAGCGGGCCGCCGACGACGGTGCGCCGCCGCCGACGGAAACCCCCACGCAGCCCGGCTCGGCCACGGTGAGCGGCCCGCCTGTCGGGCGCGGCGACGGTGAGTCGACCGGCTGATGCCAACCCTGAAGGAGATCCGGGGCCGGATCGGTTCGGTCCGCAACATCGCGCAGATCACGCGCGCGATGGAGATGGTCGCCGCCTCGCGCATGAAGCGCGCCCAGGAAGCAATCCTCGCAGCGCGCCCGTACTCCGACCAGCTGCGCGACGTGCTCGGCCGGCTGGCGGCGGCCCTCGGCGAGGAGGTTGACCCACTCCTCGCCCGGCGGACGGTGCGCCGGATCGGCGTGGTCGTGGTCACCACCGATCGCGGCCTCGCCGGATCGCTGAACGCGAATGCGATCCGGGCCGTGCTGCGCTGGATCTCGCGGCGTCTCAGCGCCGCCGACGGCCAGCGGCCGGAGATCGAGGTCATCACCGTGGGCCGAAAGGGACGTGACGCGCTCCGTCGCACCGGGATCCCGATCGCGGCCCACTTCGCGCAGCTCGGCGACCGTCCCTCGTTCTCGGACGTCACGCCCATCGCCCGCCTCGTGGTCGACGACTTCCTTGCGGGGCGCTACGACGAGATCGACATCGCCTACAGCAACTTCGTGACGACCCTCACCCAGCGACCCGAGATCGAGCGGATCCTGCCGGTGGAGCAGCCCGAGCTCGAGGAGGAGCGCGCTCGACGGAACGAGGAGTACCTCTTCGAGCCGTCGCCGGGGGCGGTCCTGCGGCGCCTGCTGCCGCACTACGTCGCGATCGACGTCTACCGCGCCGTGCTCGAGAACAACGCCTCGGAGCAGTCGGCCCGGATGATCGCGATGCGCAACTCCACCGACAACGCCAACGAGCTGATCGACGACCTCACGCTGGTCTACAACAAGACTCGCCAGGCGAACATCACCCGCGAGATGATCGAGATCGCCTCCGGGGCAGAGGCCCTGGGAGGCTAGGAGGAGGTTCAATGGCCACCGGCAAGGTGATCCAGATCACCGGCCCCGTCGTCGACGTCGAGTTCCCGCCCGGCGAGCTGCCGGCGCTCTACAACGCGCTCGAGGTGACGCGCACGCCGCAGGCGATGGAGACGGTGACGCTCGGCGGCGACGGCACGAGCGCGGACGGCAACGGCCGCGGCCAGCCGGCCAGCGACAGCGCGCTGGTGCTGGAGGTTCAGCAGCACCTCGGCAACAACTGGGTGCGGACGGTGGCGATGTCGACCACCGACGGCCTGGCGCGCGGGCTGGACGCCGTCGACACCGGCGCGCCGATCACCGTCCCGGTCGGCGAGCCGACGCTGGGTCGCGTGTTCGACGTCCTCGGTCATCCGATCGATGGCAAGGGGGAGGTCACTGCCGAGCAGCGGCTGCCCATCCATCGGCGGGCGCCGGCGTTCGACCAGATGGAGACCGAGGAGCAGGTCTTCGAGACGGGCCTCAAGGTGATCGACCTGATCGCCCCGTTCAAGCGCGGCGGCAAGGTCGGCGTCTTCGGTGGCGCGGGCGTCGGCAAGACGGTCATCATCCAGGAGCTGATCCGCAACATCGCCGCTGAGCACGGCGGCTACTCGGTGTTCGCAGGGGTCGGCGAGCGGTCGCGCGAGGGGAACGACCTGCTGGGGGAGATGACCGAGTCGGGCGTCATCGACAAGACGGTCATGGTCTTTGGCCAGATGAACGAGCCGCCCGGCGCCCGGCAGCGCGTCGGCCTGACCGCTCTGACCATGGCGGAGTATTTCCGCGACGAGGAGGGGCGGGACATCCTGCTCTTCATCGACAACATCTTCCGCTTCACCCAGGCAGGGTCGGAGGTATCGGCGCTGCTGGGCCGCATGCCGTCGGCGGTGGGCTACCAGCCGACGCTGTCGACCGAGATGGGCGACCTCCAGGAGCGGATCACCTCGACCAAGAAGGGCTCGATCACCTC
>DATADA010000019.1:0-6885 GCA_036258775.1 Candidatus Limnocylindria bacterium
GCGCGGCGTGCTGGACAGCGTCCTCTCGCTGCTGCGCGAGCCGGGCGTGACCCACCTGGCGGCGGCAACGGACCACGTCATCCGCTCGTGGCGTAACGACCGCTACCCCGGCTACAAGACCGAGGTCGGGATGCCCGCCGACCTGCTGGCCCAGTTCGCCGATGCGGAGCGCGGGCTCGCGGCCCTCGGCGTCGTGACCTGGCCAATGGTCGAGTGGGAGGCCGACGACGCGCTGGCCACCGCGGTCGCCCGCTACGCCGACGATCCGCGTGTCGAGCAGACGGTCATCTGCTCGGTCGACATGGACCTCGCCCAGTGCGTCCGCGGCAGCCGCGTCGTCCTCCGGGACCGGATGCGGAACGTGACGTACGACGAGGCCGGCGTGATCGCCAAGTTCGGGGTGCCGCCGGCGTCGATCCCGGACTGGCTGGCGCTGGTCGGCGACAGCGCCGACGGCTATCCCGGGCTGCCTGGCTGGGGAGCGCGGTCGGCCGCCGCGGTGCTCGCGCGGTGGGGCAGCCTGGATCGTGTCCCCGAGGGTGTCGGCGGCTGGGACCTTCCCGTCCCGCTGCGCAACGCCCCCCGCCTGGCCGCGACGCTGCGCGACCTGCGCGACGAGGCACTCCTGTACCGCGAGCTGGCCCGCCTGCGGACCGACGTGCCGATCCGCGAGACGATCGAGGAGCTCGAGTGGCAGGGCGCCCCGAGCGACGAGTTCCACGCCTTCTGCGCGGAGCTCGGGCTCGACACCCCCACCCGGGTCCACCGCTGGCGCGACGGCTAGGCGCCGCCGAGCGTCGGGGACTCAGCGGTCCGCGTCACCCGGCAGGCCTGCCACCGATCGGCCGTCGCCGACGCTCGCCGCCTCGATCCCGGCTCCCCCGGCGGCGACGCGCCAGGCCGGGCGGCTGAAGAGCACCCAGCCGGCACCGGCGAGCGCGATCAGCGCGGCCATCGTCCAGACCGCGACGCGCGGGGGCAGCGTGTCCGCCAGCATGCCGGCGGCGAGCGTGGAGCCGGCGATCGTGAAGGTGACGAGCGCGTAATCGAGGCTGAAGACCCGGCCGCGGATCGCGTCCGGCGCCGCGCGCTGCAGCCCGAGTGACGACAGTGTCCATTGCGCGCCCCCGCCGCAGTGGGCCCCGAAGACGAGGAGCGCCGCCAGCCAGATCGAGGGCGCGATCGGGAAGAGGCTGTAACAGACGGTCGTGGCGACGAACGAGAACGCGATCCCGCGCAGAAGGGCGTGGTCCTGGCTCCCCAGCACGGCGCGGGCGACGAATGGACCGATGAGCGCGCCGAGGCCGCGGGCCGCGAACAGCAGCCCGATCCCGGCCTCCCCCGCCCCGAAGACGTCTCGGCCGAACACCGCCAGCAGCAGCACCACGCCCGTCCCGACGCCGAACGTCGTCTTCGACAGCAGGAACGCGGCGACGCGCCGGCTCGTCCGGACGAAGCGCAGCGCGCTCGCCAGGCCGCTCATCGGGCCCGAGGGCCAGGACGCGGCGGCGGAGTGGCCCTCGGCGGCCCGCGCCCGCTGAAACGGCCGCCGGATGCCCCAGATCAGGGCCGCAGAGGCGGCGAAGCTGCCCGCGTTCACCACGAAGGCGGCATCGCGCCCGAGCGTCGCCGCCACCACCCCGCCGAGCGCCGCCCCGACCGCCAGCATCGTCCCCCAGGCCGACCCGATCAGCACGTTCGCCTCCGGCAGCTCCTCGTCCTCGACGAGGTTCGGCAGCGACGCCGAGCTGGTCGGCTCGAACAGCGCCGCTCCGAACGACAGCCCGGCGGTCGCCGCGAAGGCGATCCACAGCGTCGACGGGTCGCGTGCCAGGAGGAACGCGAGTGCGATCGGCACCCGGGCGAGGTCGGCCACGATGAGGAGGCGCCGTCGGTCGATCCGATCCGCGAACGCGCCGGCGATCGGCGACGCCAGGCTGAAGGCGGCCGTCTGGATGACGAGGACCAGCGACGCGACGGCCGGCGACCCGGTCAGCTCCAGCGTCAGGCCGAGCAGGGCGACCGTCGCGAACCAGTCGCCGGCGAAGCTGGTGAGCTGCGCGGCGTAGAGGCGGGCGAAGGCCGGGTTGCGCCGGAGCAGGCGCAGGTAGGGATGGAGCCGCATCGGGTGGCCCATGATGCCACGCCATCGGCACGCCGCTTGCGTCGCCGCCGGTCGAGATCGGAGTCGGAGGCGACCATGCTCGACAAGCCGCGCGAGGCCCTGCGCGACACGGCCGACACGCTGCGCGACACCGGCGGAACGCTCGCCGAGGAGTGGAGCGCCTTCTGGTGGCTGGTGCGGACCGCGTTCATCGCCGCCGCCCTCGGCGCGGTGTGGACCGAGCTTCGCAAGCCGCCGGAGCAGCGCACCTGGCACGGACGCCTGTTCGGTGTGATCCCGTACGACTTCCGGTTGCCCTCGCTGGGACGGCTGCGCGAGGCGTACTGGAACCCGTCCTCGAACCGGCTCTTCACCGACCGGCCGCTCGGCGTCGGCTGGGCGATCAACCTCCCGGTCCTGCTGCGCCGGACGGGCGTCGCCGACCGGCTGCCGCTCCCCGGCGTCGGGAGGTCACGCGCGGCGCCCCGCCGGACCTGACCGAGCGGGCCCCCGGTCACCGCGTCGCTCTCGTGCCCCGGCTAGCATCCGGGCATGGGCCCGTGGTTCGCGCCGCTGCTCGTCGTGCACGTCTGCCTGGCGGTGGCGCTCCTGCTGCCGAGCGTGGTGCTTCCCTTCGTGCTGCGCCGCGCCGACGAGCGTTCGCCGCGGCGCGCCGAACGCCTGCTCTTCGCGATGCAGGGCACGGGGACGATCGCCATCGGTGCCGGCGTGACCGCGACCGGGATCGGCCTCCTGCTCGCGCTCGGACCGGGGCTCCTCGCGCAGCCGTGGCTGATCGCGGCGCTCGCGCTCTACGCTGCCAACCTGCTCGTCGCGGCGTTCGTGAGCCGTCCCAACCTCCGCCGGCTGCTCGGCCTCAGCGCGACCGGGGACGATCGGGCATGGCAGCGCCGCGCGCGGCGGCAGCGGTACGTGGCGTACGCCATGGCCGCCGGGATCGGCGCGATCGGCTTCCTCATGAGCACGAAGCCCGACCTCTGGTGATCCCCGCGGGGCTCGGCCGGTGACGCTCCGACTGTGGGACGCGCGCCGCGGCGGCGTCTTCCCCTTCCGGCCGAACGGAGACGGCCCGGTCGGCCTGTACGTCTGCGGAGTGACGCCGTACGACACCGGCCACGTCGGGCACGCCTTCACGTACGTGAGCTTCGACGTCCTGCACCGCTACCTCGAGTACCTCGGGCACGACGTCACCTACGTCCAGAACCTGACCGATGTCGACGACGACATGCTGCGCAGGGCCCGAGAGACCGGCGAGGACTACCTCGCCCTCGGGAACCGGAACGTGACCACCTTCCTGACCGAGATGGCGGCGCTGAACTGGCTTCCGCCCGATCACTACCCGCGGGCGACACAGCACGTGCCGCAGATGCTTGACCTGATCGATCGGCTCCTCGCGCGCGGGCACGCGTACGCCGTCGAGGGGCACGTCTACTTCAGCGTCGACTCGTGGCCGGCGTACGGGGAGCTGTCGAAGCTGCCGCGCGACGAGATGCTGCCGGTCGCCAACGAGCGCGGAAACGTGCCCGACATGCCCGGGAAGCGGGACCCTCTCGACTTCGTGCTGTGGCAGCCGTCGCTCCCCGACGAGCCGCGCTGGGAGTCGCCCTGGGGCGCCGGTCGTCCGGGCTGGCACATCGAGTGCTCGGCGATGAGCACCGCGTATCTCGGGCCGCAGTTCGAGATCCACGGCGGGGGCGCGGACCTCATCTTCCCGCATCACGAGTCGGAGATCGCGCAGAGCGAGGGCGCCACCGGCCGTTCGCCGTTCGTCGCCTGGTGGACGCACGCCGGCATGCTCCACCACGAGGGCGACAAGATGAGCAAGTCGCTCGGTAACCTCGTGCTCGTGCGAGACCTGCTGCGCAGCTACCCCGGCGACGCCATCCGTCTCTACCTCGTCAGCCGCCACTACCGCTCCGAGCTCGAGTTCGACGAGCGCGAGCTCGACCGTGCCCTGCAGACGTCCGAGCGATGGCGTCGCGCCTGCCGCCGCGCGGAGGAGGTTGACCCGGCGGCGCCGGCCGCGGCCGACTCGGCTCGTCTGCACCCGGCCGTCGCGGAGCGCCGCGAGGCGTTCCTGGCGGCGATGGACGATGACCTCGACACACCCCGCGCCCTCCCCCACCTCGACGCCCTGGCGGGCATGTGCCTCCCCGAGGCGGAGCCCGGCGTCGCGGCGCAGGCGGGCTGGATGGTCCGCGAGCTCGGCGCGCGGATCCTGGGCCTGCGGCTGGCGACGGTGCTCGGCGCCCGCGAGGCGCGGGCGGAGCCGGAGAAGGCGATCGCGTGACGCGGCGGCCGGGGTCGGTCGACTCGGTCGAGCCCGACGATGGCGTCCCGGTCAGCATCCGCCTTGGCGAGGTCGTCCCGCCGGAGGACCCGGAGGACTGGCGGCGCCCGCTGACGTGGATCGCCGCGGCGGGCATGCTCGCCGGACCGGCGACCATGCTCGGCTGGCTGGCGCTGGCGCCACCGGGTGACGCGGGACACCCACTGCCGGCCACCTGGCTCGTCGCGGCGGCGCTGCCGCTCGGAGCAGCGGCGAGCGGCGCGACGCAGATCGGCGCTCCGCGTGCGTTTGCCGCGACGCTGGGCGCGGCCCTGTTCGGCGCGCTGGTCGTGGTCGTCGTCGCAGTCGTGCTCGGCGGAGAGCGCCAGTCGGGGGTCGCCCCGCCGGCCCTGGCTCATGCCTTCGCGGCGGCGGTCGGCGGTCTGGCCGGGTCGTGCGCGGCCGCCACGCTCGCGGCACCGCTTGCGGGACGCGCGCCGCGAGTCGCGCGCTGGGCGATCCCAGGCGCGGTGGGGGCGGCGGCCGGTGCGCTCGTGGTGCCCCATCTCTTCGCGGCACCCTGACCGGCCGCGCGGTTATCGGCTAAGCCGGGCTCTTGCGCGACAGCCGCTCCGCGAGCCCGCCGACGGTCAGCGCCGCGCCGAGCGCGAGGATGGCGACGGCGGCGACCAACCGGAACCCCGGGCCGCCGAACGCGGTCGCGAATACGAGGTAGGCGACCACCGCGCCGGCGGCGAGCCCCGAGCCGATCCACTTGAACGCCGGCGCGTCGGCGATCCAGCCGGCGGCGTACATCCCCAGCCCCAGGCTGAACGGGACCGACGTCCACAGGTACGACCACGCCGACCAGCGGTCGTTGAGGCTCGTCCACAGCAGCGCCGCTCCGACGACGGCCAGGATCGCGCCCGGGATGACCATGCCGGCGCGCAGACGGCGGTGCTGACGACCGAAGATCGCCGGGAGAAGGAAGACGATCGACAGTCCGAGCAGCAGGATCGGCCAGTAGGCGAGAAGGCGATCATCGAGGGCCAGCTCGCTGAACCACGAGACGATCGAATCGGCGGCCAGGATGAGCAGCCCGATCGCGAGCAGCATGACCCCGACGAGCAGCTCGATCCTGCGGCTCATGGCGGCTGAGTATAGTCGCGGAATGCGGCCGCCCCCTCGGCGCGATCCGGGCCCGGGGAGGGGCTCCCGTCGCCTCGCGCGTGCACTGCTGCGCCTGCTCGGGCGGCGCCTGCCGCGGCACTCGGGTCGGGTGCGGCTCGACGGGCCGTCCGCCCCGATCACCATCCGGCGCGACCGCTGGGGCGTTCCCCACCTGTCGGCCGCGACCGACGGCGACGCGTGGTTCGGGCTCGGCTTCTGCCATGGTCAGGACCGCGCCTTCCAGCTCGAGATCCTGCTGCGGGCGGCCCGCGGCAGGCTGGCCGAGGTCCTCGGCCCGCGCGCGGTACCGGTCGACCGGCTCATGCGCCGGCTCGGCGTGCAGCGCAGCGCGCAGGCCCAGCTGGCGGTCGCCGCCGCGGACGTGACCGCCGTGCTGACCGCCTACGTGGAGGGCGTGAACGCCGCGGTGCGCCGCGGACCGCGCCCGCACGAGCTGGTCCTGCTGCGGGCCCGTCCCACCCCATGGCGGGCGAGCGACGTGCTCGCCGTGGCCGCGCTCCAGTCGCTGGCGCTCTCCGGCAACTGGGATTCGGAGCTGGCGCGCCTCGCGATCCTCGAGGCCGACGGTCCCGATGCGCTGCGCGCGGTCGACCCGGCGTACGGCGCCTGGGACGGGGCTGCGCCGACGCTCGGCGCCACGCCTTCCGATGCGTCGCCGCTCGCCGCCGACATGGAGCTGCTCGCCGGGCTGGTCGGCGTGGGGGTCGGCATCGGCGCCTCAAACAACTGGGCGCTCGCGCCGAGCCGGACGAGGGGTGGAAGCGCGCTGCTCGCGAACGACCCGCACCTGGCGCCAGGCGTGCCGGGGCCGTGGTACCTCGCCCACATCGAGACGCCGGAGTGGTCGCTGTCGGGCGCCTCGTTCGTTGGCGCGCCGTCGTTCCCGATCGGCCAGAACGGCTTCGCGGCGTGGGGCATCTCCGCCGGGCTGAGCGACGCGTCGGACCTGTTCGTGGTGGAGCCCGGACCAGACGGGACGAGCGTTCGGAGCGGCGACGAGCTGGTCGAGTGCGACGTGATCGACGAGCGGATCGGGGTGCGCGGCGGCCCGGCGGTGGTCGAGCGCGTCGTGGTGACGCCGTGGGGCCCGCTCATCTCGCCGGTCCTCGAGGGCGTGCACCGGGCGCTCGCGGTCCGCGCGGTGTGGCTCGAGCCGCACCCGGTGCGCGGCCTCCTCGGCGTGGCTCGCGCGACGTCGTTTGCCGCCTTCCGGGAGGCGTTCGCCGACTGGCCGGGCCCCGCGCTGAACGTGGCGTACGCCGACGCCGCCGGCCACGTCGCGTGGCAGCTGGTGGGGCGA
>DATADA010000020.1:0-2065 GCA_036258775.1 Candidatus Limnocylindria bacterium
AGCTCGGGGAAGTAGCGGTTGAACGGGCGCAGGTCGCGCGACTGGATGTAGACCTCGTCGCCGTCACGGAAGGCGAGCGCCCGGAAGCCGTCCCACTTGGGCTCGTAGAGCCAGCCGTCGCCGGCCGGGATGTCGGGCTGCGGCTTCGCGAGCATCGGCTCGATCGGTGGCGGAATGGGGAAGGTCACCTGGCGATGATAGGCGGGTCGGGCATCGGTCCTGCGCACTCGCCGGCATGAGCATCCAGATCCAGTTCCTCGGCGCGGTGGGGACCGTCACCGGCTCGCAGTTCCTGGTCGGCGTCGGCGAGCGGCGAGTGCTCGTCGACTGCGGCATGTTCCAGGGATCGCCGGAGGAGGTCGCGCGCAACCGCCTGCCGTTCGCGTTCGAGCCGTCCGGACTCGACGCGGTGATCCTGACCCACGCTCACCTCGACCACTGTGGACGGGTCCCCGCGCTCGTGCGCCAGGGCTACGCGGGCCCGATCCACGCGACCGCGGCGACGTGCGAGCTGGCGGAGATCGTCCTGCGCGACTCGGCCCACCTCCAGAAGGAGGCCGCCGAGCGCTGGCAGCGCCGAGCCCGCGAGGAGCTGGGTCCCGCGGTCGACGCCGAGGCGACCGAGCTCGAGACCGACGACCAGGCGCTGCCCGAGCGCCTGCGATCGCATCCGCCCGAGGGACGAACCCAGACCCGCGAGCCGCTCTACCTCCCGCCGGACGTGGACGCCACGGTGCGGCTCTTCCGGCCCGTCGCGTACGACGCGAGCTTCACCGTCACCGATGGCGTGCGTGCCGTCCTGCGCGACGCGGGGCACATCCTCGGCTCGGCGATCGTGGAGCTCGAGGTCGACGACGACGGCAGGAGGCGCACGATCGTGTTCTCCGGCGACCTCGGCCGCCCGAACACGCCGATCATCCGCGACCCGACGCCGGTGGCGCACGCCGACTACGTGGTGGTCGAGTCGACGTACGGCAACCGCGAGCACGAGCCGCACGAGCGCGCCATCGGCGAGCTGGCCGAGGCCATCGGCGAGGTGGCGGAGCGACGCGGCGTGATGCTCATCCCGTCGTTCGCCATCGGCCGCACCCAGGAGCTGATCTGGGTGCTCGACGACCTCCTCCGCGACGGGCGCATCCCGCGCCTGCCGCTCTTCCTCGACTCGCCGATGGCGTCCCGGGCGACCGACGTCTACGAGCGCCATCCCGACGCGTACGACGCCGAGACGACGCGCCTGGCCCGCTCGGGCCACTCCCCGCTCGAGTATCCGGGGGAGCAGTACACCAACCGGGTCGAGCAGTCGAAGGCGATCCGCCGGCACGAGCGGCCGATCATGGTCGTCGCCAGCAGCGGCATGCTGACCGGCGGCCGGATCATGCACCACCTCAAGGACTTCCTTCCCGACCCGGCCTCCACGCTGCTGTTCATCGGCTACCAAGGCGAGGGAACGCTCGGGCGCTCGCTCCAGGACGGCGCGACCACCGCGCGGATCGACGGCCGCGAGTACCCGGTGCGCTGTCGCGTCCGATCCATCTCCGGCTTCTCGGCCCACGCCGACGAGAGCGAGCTGATGGACTGGCTGCGGCACTTCGTCGCGTCGGGCGGCAGCACGGGCGCGAACGGCGCTCCCAAGCGGGTCTTCGCTGTCCACGGCGACCCCGAGCCGGCCGCCGCCTTCGCGCGCCGCGTCACCGCCGAGCTGGGGATCGAGGCCGTGCTGCCACCCTATCGGGAGCCGGTCACGCTCGACTGAGCCCCGCGCCGACCGCCCGGGCGCCGCCTGTGGATACCCCGTGGACAACTCGGGCGCGGACCCGGAAAGACGTGGATAAAGGAGGTTGGCCAGGCCTCGACCCGGCGGTAAAGTAGAAGGCGTCCCGGAGGAGCGGGGCCGGCCCTGGAGATTGCATCAACGGGAACGGCGCACGTCCCTCCGGGGCGTTTCTCTGTCCGGCTCCCGCCCGGCTGCGACGGCGCCCGCCGTCAGCGACTGCCGTCCTCGGGCGTCGCCAGCAGGACCCAGGCACGGTAACTGGGCCGGAAACCCAGACTTCGCAGCCGATCC
>DATADA010000021.1:0-1843 GCA_036258775.1 Candidatus Limnocylindria bacterium
GATACCATCGGTGGAGCGACGTGGTACTCGGGTGGCACTGACGCGGCCCACACCGGCTCCGACAATCGCCGACGGGGGCCGCCGGGATGCCGGGCCGCCCACCGACGACATCCGGCACGGAGCGCGCGACCGGCGCCGGCCCGCCGGCCGGTCCCCTGCCCAGCCCTCGTCCGTCGTCGCGGGCGAGATGACCGATCAGCGAGGTTCCTGCATGACGCCACCCCGGATGCCGCGCGCCGTGGCGGGCGCGACGCTCTTCATCCTGCTCGCCGCCTGCGGCGACGCCGCAACGCCGGCGGCCACCCCGAGGGAGCCCGCCGGGGACGCGAGCCCGGCCGCCAGCGCGGAGCCGACCGCGGCGGAGAGTCCCGAGGAGAGCGAGGCTCCGAGCCCCGCCGAGACGGAGGAGGCCACGGGCGGGCTCGCGCTGGCCGACGCCGAGGTGGCCGCGCTCATCGGCGCCTACGAGGAGTACGGCTTCACGTTCGACGAGCCCGGCACGAACGACGCGGGCGACAACGTCCACATCGGCGTCGCCGAGGACGAGGAGGTCGCCGTCCGGATCACGGAGACCGACAACACCATCAGTGAGGTGCTGCTGGTGGACTACTCGGCCGGCGAGGTTGGCCTCGAGGAGATGGGCTTCACCATCGGGATCTTCGAGCCGGAGGCCCAGACCTGGCTCATCGAGCAGCTCGAGGAGGCGACCGCCGACCCGGGGACGCCGCTCACCGCCACGATGGACTTCGAGCACGTCTCCATGCAGCTCGAGGCGTTCACCGACGACGAGCAGAGCATCGACCTCTACCTGACCGACCGCTGAGCGCGCCGCGGTCCCAACTCACGGAGAGGCCCCGCCGGTGGCCGACGGGGCGTCCTACTACGTCGAGCAGGGAATCTGGGTCCGGGGTGGCTCAGCAGCAGGGACCGCAGTCGCAGCCGCCCTCGCAGCAGTCGTCGTCGATTCGCGTCTCGTCCATCGGCCGGCTCCTCCAGGGAATTGGTCGCGGCGACGCTAGCACCGCGTTTCGACGGTTGTCAATATGGATGATGGTCGATATACTTCCCGCGATGCGAAGCGCCGATCCCGACGTCGCGCTGCTGTCCGCCCTTGCGGATCCGGTTCGCCTGTCGATCGTCCGCCAGCTGGCGGCGAGCGATGGGATCTGCGCCTGCGACTTCACCGAGTGCTGCAACGTCAGCCAGCCGACCATCAGCCACCATCTCAAGGTTCTCCGCGAGGCCGGCGTGCTGGTCAGCCGGCGGCAGGGGACGAACATCGTCTACTCGCTCGCTCCGAACCTCGCCCGGCGCTGGGCGGGGATCGGCGCGAGCATCTCGGGCCTGGTGCAGGTCGCGTGAGCCTGGAGGGAGGGTCATGAGCGAGCCGATCCACGACCTCGTCCGCGAGCGCTATGCGGCCGCGGCCGTGCAGGCGTCCTCGGGCACCGGTGCGTGCTGTGGGCCCGAGGAGGGGATCGGCGCGGGCCTCTACAGCGCTCTCGAGCTCGACGAGCTGCCCGAGGCCGCCGTTCTGGCGTCGCTCGGCTGCGGCAATCCGACCGCCGTCGCCGACCTGCGTCCCGGCGAGCGCGTGCTCGACCTCGGATCGGGTGGCGGGATCGACGTGCTGCTGTCGGCGAAGCGCGTCGGTCCGACCGGGCGCGCGTTCGGGCTGGACATGACCGACGAGATGCTCGCCCTCGCGCGACGCAACGCCGCGCAGGCGGGGGCGACGAACGTGGAGTTTCTGAAGGGTCATATCGAGGCGATCCCGCTGCCGGCCGGCTCGATCGACGTCGTCATCAGCAACTGCGTCGTGAACCTCGCCGCCGACAAGCGC
>DATADA010000022.1:0-6093 GCA_036258775.1 Candidatus Limnocylindria bacterium
GCGAGCACATTCAGCTGCTGGAGCGTCACCTTCGTGCTCGGACCGGCGACGACCTCGAGCGCCGCGGCGGCGCCCGGATCGGCCTGCTCGTCCTCGCGCCCGAGCGTCGGGTTCACGCCGAGGGTGGCGATCACGTCGACGATCTGGCCCGGCTGGAGCAGCCCGCCCCCGGCGCGGTCGTCCGGCACGTTGAGGCTGACCGCGCGCACGTGCGGCAGGCTGCGGTCGAACTGCTGTCCGGGCTCGAGGATCGAGAAGGTCTGGCCGGTCACCGTCGAGGCGAGCAGGTTGCGCGTGATGAGCTGCCCGGGCGCGACCGTGACGCTGCTGACGCGGCCGAGCACCTCGTCGATCCGGGTGAAGGCAGACTCGTTCGTCGGATCGGCGGTGACGCGCCGCATCTGCACATCGCCCTCCTCGAGCGGCTTGCGGCTGGGGATCTCGCGGGCAGCGACGACCACGTCCCGCATCTGCACATCGCCCTGGCGGGTCAGCCCGCTCGCCTGCAGCGCGACGAAGACGGCGCCTCCGACCAGCAGGGCGACGATCAGCCCCGCGCCGATGTAGAGACGCGATCGGCGGCGGTTCTTATCGGTGTACTCGAGTTCCATCGGTCGCTCCTTGCCGGTTCAGCTGCTCCAGGGGATGAGGCGGGCGCGCTGCGCACGCCGCAGGTTCGGGTCGTTGGGATCCGCGTAGAGGCCGCTCACGGCGCGGCCGTAGATGTCGTTCGCGGTGATCGCGGTCACCTTGAAGACGGCGAAGCCGATGATGTCGACGTACTGCCCGCTGCTCTCCGTGGTCGCCACCGTGAGGCGCACCTGGGCGAGGTGGCTGACGCGCTGACCGTCGCCGTTCGTGCCGACCGCGCGGATGTCGAACAGGTAGCAGCCGGGGGCCAGTCCCGCGGTGCTGACCGAGAGCGTCGAGGGCCCCCCGCTGCCGCTGCTCGACGGGGTCACCGCGCTGGCGCTGAAGGTGATCTGGCCCGGGCCGATGGTCGTCGGCGCGTAGCTGCAGTTCGTGAAGCTGGCGGGGTCGTAGGTCAGGGCGACGGGCGTCGACAGGCCGGCGCCGCCCGCCCACCTCGTCCCCGACGCGCTGGTGGTCGAGACGTAGATCGGCAGCGAGATCGTCCCGCCCAGGGTCGCGGTCGTGCCGCCGAGCGTCGAGTTTGCGAGGCTGAAGTCGCGGACCGCGCCGCCGATCCGGACGGCGACGGGGTAGCGGCGCTTCTGGAAGTACGGGTTCCCCGAGTGCCCCTCGAGCCACACGGTGTAGATCCCGGGCGGGACGGTCGTGGTCGACATCTGGCGCATCTCGACGCGGGTGCCACGCCGGTCGGGCACGAAGGTGTCGGCCGACCAGGCCGGGTTGTTCATCTTCCCGAGCCCCGGGGGGCTGTTCGACGGCGGCGTGGCCACGATGTCGTCGGCCGGCGTGCCGTTCGTGTCGCCGTGCAGGTGGAGGGTCACGGTGCTGTTGAAGGCGGCGTTGCGCGAGACCGTGAACGAGGGGCCGTTGACGGGCAGGACGGTCGTCGAAGGCAGGGTGATGGCCGCCGGGGGGCTGATCGAGAAGTCGGGGATCTCCATCACGGTGCCGTCGTAGACGCCGAGCAGCAGGCGGTCGTCGACCGCGAACTGGTCCTCGAAGCGGCCGACGACGAACGCGTTGCTGAGCCCGGAGAGCACCGCCACCTGGGTCGCGCCGCCCGGCGGGTCGCTGACCGGGGGAAAGCCCGGGCCGGGGTAGCCGTCGATCAGGTACCCGCCCTGGACGTCCTTGATCGTGTTCTCGTTCGTCCCGGGCGTGATCCCGTTGTAGTAGACGCGGGACGCGGTCGACTCGAAGTTACGGACGTCGAGCGCGATGAAGCCGCGAAAGCTCGGGTCGTTGTTGGCCTTGCTCTCGTCGCCGTAGATCGCGAACACCGGCCCGGGCACCGACTCGCTGGCCGGCGTGCGGACGTCGTACGCCCGCGGATTCGAGGATGAGACCTGCCCGCTCGTGCTGGTGAGCTCGGTCGCGAGGTGGTCGATGAACCCGGCGCCGGGACCGGGAGGACTCGCGTAGCGGCGAGCCACGATCGGCACCGCCGGCCCGCCCTTCAGCCCGCACCGCGCCCGCGCGCCGGTATCCAGGCGGTCGACGCCGACGACCTGGGCCAGCAGGGTGTCGACGCCGGACGAAATGGCGACGCGCACCGAGGTTCCCGCGACGAGGAGCCCGCTGCGCAGGTAAGCGGGGTCGCCGGCGTGACCGTCCTCGTACTCCGGTACGTCGGCGATGGTCGCCGTCGCCCCGGCGGGGGAGCCGGCCAGGTTGACAGCGGCGACGGCGCGGGCGGCGGCCGAGGCATCGGCGTCCGACCTGCCGTTGATCAGCTCGCGGCACGCGGCCAGGGCGGCCGCGTCAGCCGCGGTCTGCACGTGCCGGCGCTCAGCCCACATCCGACCGACGTCTATCGCCACGCCCGCGAACGCCAGCAGCGCGGTGAGGGCGAGCGCGACGATGACCAGCACCTGGCCGCCGGCCGCGTGGCGCCCGGCGTCGGGCTGCGGCGCGTGACGCCGCCACGTGCGCGACCCCGTCAATTGACCACCATCGCCGCCGATGCCCGCTGGACGAGGAGCCCGTCCCCGTCGCCGTCGAACACGCCGTCGAGGAGCGGGACGAGGATCGGCGAGCGATAGGTGAGGTCGACGCGGACCAGGCAGTCGGATGCGTCCGTTCGGATGCAGAAGGTCGCCGGACTGCCACCGGCCGGGCACGGGCTTCCGGGCGCGACGGAACGCGCGCACAGAGACACGACGACGTCGCCCGAGGTCCATCGGTCGTTGAGGCCGTCGCCGTTCAGGTCGGCGGCGCCGCCCGCCGGACACGGATTCGACGCGCTGAACTGCGGGGCGGCGGTCGCGAGGAAGCCGAACGCCGCCGTCCCGGCCGTGAGCGCCGCCGTGCAGCGGTCGAGGTCGTTCGAGGCGCGGGTCGCCGAGTTGTCGTAGACGTGGATCGTCGCGGCCCGCGCACCCTCGCGCGCGGCGTTGGTGAGCGTCACGTTGGCACCGAGGACGAGCCCGAGCTGGATGATCCCGACCACCAGCAGGAGGAGGGGCAGCAGGACCGCGGCGAACTCGATCAGCGCCTGTCCGCGCCGGGCGCCTCCCCATGGCGCAGCACAAAGTGCGGCCGCGCGCGGCGGCCGCGGGGGGCGCGGTAGGCGAATCGCGTATCGCTGCATCTGGGGGTCGATCGAGTCTCCCAGAGGTCCACCGCGGGTCCCATAGTTCCCTTGGGCGGTCGGCCGTCGGTACCGATGGACTCGGCTAGAATCGGGCTCCCGCCCTCGTGCACGAGCCCTTCTCCATGCCAGCCCTCCGCGTCCACGCCCCGTTCGAGCCGACCGGCGACCAGCCAGACGCCATCGCCGCCCTGTCCGACGGCCTGCGCGGCGGGATGCGCAACCAGGTCCTCCTGGGCGCGACAGGCACCGGCAAGAGCCTTGCGCCGGAGGAACCAGTCCTCCTCGGACGCTCCGATGAACACGGCGTCGTGCGGTGGTCCCTCGAGCCGATCGGCGAGCTCGTGGATGCCGAGCTGGCGCACCGACCGCGGTACGTCGACGACCACGGAACGGAAGTGGCGTTCGCCCGTGACGACGGTGCCGGATGCGTCGTCGTGACGGTGGATCCGGCCGACCACCGCTCCGCGGTGCGGCCGGTGACGGCGTTCAGCCGGCATGCGGCCCCCGCCACGCTCTGGGAGGTGCGGACGGTCGATGGGCGACGAGTGACTGTCACCGGCGACCACAACTTCGTGCGGCTGAGGAGCGGGGCGCGACTCGAGCAGGTGAGGACGACCGACCTGCGGGCGGGCGACCACCTTCCGCTCCCCGAACGCACTCCTCCTCCCGAGGCGCCGCAGCGGCGCATGGACGTCGCCGCCGCGGTGGGTGACGCACGGCTGTACGTCACGGGTCCCGAGGTTCTCGATCGCTCGGTTGACCTCACCGCGCGGTGGTACCTGGCCGAGGGCCGGCGTGCTCCGCTCGCCGCCGTGCAACCTCGTAACGTCGCGGTCCTTGAGCGGTTCGGACCGACCCGGATCGTCGGATCGATCGGCCGACACGGACTCCCCGCCAGCGTCGCCCTGACTGACGCGTGGCTCGCGTTTCTCGGGCTGTTCGTGGCCGAGGGCCATGTCGCCGATCGGTTCGCCAGCATCACCCCCGGGCCGGAGAACGAATCGCTGGCGCGCCGGCTGTTGGATGAATGCCGGATCGCCTGGTTCCGTCGTGGCGAGGGCGAGCTGGGCATCGGACCGCGGGTCGTCACGGAGCTGCTGCGGAGCGCATGCGGGCGCCGGGCGGGCGAGAAGCACCTGCCGCCCTTCTGGGCGAACCTGGACAACCATGGGCTCGGGCGCCTTCTCGCGGGCTACTTCGAGGGCGACGGCTGGGTTGAAAGGCGAGGTGCCGCGGTCTGTGCGACCACGAAGAGTCGCTGGCTGGCGTCCGAGCTTGCGTACGCACTCATGCGCTTCGGCGTCGTCGCGCGACTGTCGCGTGTCAGGAAGCGAGCGTCGGGAACCACGCACGCCGGTGGGGACTACTGGCACCTCGCGATTCGTGGCGCCGACGACATCCGCGCCTTCGCCGCGCACGTTGGATTCCTCGGCCACCGCAAGCGCCAGCAGCTCGCCGCCGTTCTCGAGAGTGTCGAGGGCGGCAACGCAGACGTGCTCCCCGCCCAGGCCGGTCCGTTGCTGCGCCAGATCCGCCAATCGATCGGTGCCTACGAGCGCGACGTGGCAGAGCGGGCGGGCATGACGCGCAGCGGGCTCAACCTGATCGAGATCGGGCGTCGGGAGCTACGCCGCGGACGAGCGGTGAGCCTCCTCGCGACACTCGAAGAACTGGCTGACGAACGCGGGCTCGAGAGCGTCGGTGACTACTTCGCCGCGGTCGACGCCCTGAACCGCCTCCTGGCATGCCGGTGGGCGAGGGTCGCTGCCGTCGAGGAGCGGGCGCCGGAGTCCGAGTATGTGTACGACCTCTCGGTCGAGGGCAGCGAGACGTTTCTGGCGGGATTCGGCGGCCTCGTGGTGCACAACACGTTCACGGCCGCGAAGGCCATCGAGGCGCACGGCCGTCCGACGCTCGTCATGGCCCACAACAAGACGCTGGCGGCGCAGCTCTACCAGGAGTTCCGCGAGTTCTTCCCGGACAACGCGGTGGAGTACTTCGTCAGCTACTACGACTACTTCCAGCCCGAGGCGTACCTGCCGCGCAGCGACACGTACATCGAGAAGGACTCGAGCCGCAACGACGAGATCGACCGGCTGCGGCACAACGCCACGCGGGCCCTCTTCGAGCGGCGCGACGTGATCATCGTGGCCAGCGTGTCGTGCATCTACGGCATCGGCGCGCCGATCGACTACGGCTCGACGGTGATGAACCTGAAGGTCGGCGGCCGATACCGGCGCGACGGCGTGCTGCGGCATCTCGTCGACCTGCAGTACCAGCGCAACGACGCACAGCTGACGCGGTCGACCTTTCGGGTGCGGGGCGACGTCCTCGAGTACGCGCCGGTGTACGGCGACCAGATCGTCCGCGTCGACTTCTTCGGCGACGAGATCGAGCGCATCGTGGAGGTCGACGAGCTGACCGGCGAGGTGCTCGCCGAACGCCGGGAAGTGAACATCTACCCGGCGACGCATTACGTGACGCCGCGCGACAAGATGCTCGCCGCGATCGAGGACATCGAGGCCGAGCTCGCGATCCGCGTGCGCGAGCTGCGCGACGAGGGGAGGGAGCTGGAGGCGGCGCGCCTCGAGCAGCGGACCCGCTTCGACCTCGAGATGATGCGCGAGATCGGGACGTGCGCGGGGATCGAGAACTACTCGCGGCATCTCGCCCGGCGCGAGCCGGGATCGCGGCCGTGGACGCTCATCGACTACTTCCCGACCGACTTCCTGCTCGTCGTCGATGAGAGCCACATCACCATCCCGCAGATCCACGGCATGTACAAGAACGACCGAACCCGGAAGGAGATCCTGGTCGAGTTCGGCTTCCGGCTGCCGTCGGCGCTC
>DATADA010000023.1:0-2109 GCA_036258775.1 Candidatus Limnocylindria bacterium
GCCACGGCGGGGAGCGGCGACGTGCTGGCCGGCGCCGTGGGCGCGCTGCTCGCCGGTGGGCTCGACCCGCTCGCCGCCGCCGGCTGTGGGGTGGCGGTCCACGCCGAGGCCGGGCGGATCGCCGAAGAGCGGATCGGGCGCGCCGGGACGCTGGCGCGTGACCTGGCGGACCTCCTTCCGGCGGCGCTCGAGCGGCTGCGGCGGGGCGCCGGCGCGTGACCGGGCGTTCGCCGCATCGCGCCTGGATCGAGGTCGATCATGCCGCCCTCGCCGGGAATCTGCGCGCGCTGCGCCGGCTGGCCGGAGAGCAACGAACGGTCATCGCCGTGGTCAAGGCCAACGCCTACGGGCACGGGGCGGTGCCGGTGGCACGCTCCCTCCTGGCGGCGGGCGCGGAGCGCCTGGCGGTGGCGACGGTCGCGGAGGGCGTCGCCCTGCGGCGAGCCGGGATCGAGGCACCGGTGCTGGTGCTGTGGGGCGTGGGAACCGAGGAGGCGCGCCTGGGGGTCGAGGCCGGGCTCGAGCTGACCGTCACCGACGAGCGGGGCGTCGAGATGATCGAGTCGGCGGCCGCCGCGGGCGGGCACGCGCCGGTCCACCTCAAGCTCGACAGCGGCCTCGGCCGCCAGGGCGTGGCCGCGGACGAGGCGCTCGCCCTCGCGGCGCGCGTCGCCGGCAGCCGGCGGCTGCGGCTGGCCGGCACCTACAGCCACCTCGCCGTCCCTGGCGAGGATGACGCCTATACCGATGCCCAGTCGCTGCGGCTCGCGACGCTCCTCGACGGCATGCGGTCGGCGGGCATCGATCCGGGGCTGGTTCACATGGCGGCGAGCGGCGGCATCCTGGCCGGGCTGCGGATCGGCGACGCCATCCGGCCGGGGCTGGCTCTGTACGGGCTGCTGCCCGACTGGTGGGACGGCGGCGACGTCGGGCTCCGCCCGGTCCTGTCGCTGAAGGCGCTGCCGCTGCGCCTCTTCCCGGTCCAGGCCGGCGGTGCCATCGGCTACGGGCTGCGGTTTCGGGCAGAGCGGCGGACGCTCGTCGCGACCCTCGGCATCGGCTACGGCGACGGATGGCCGCGGGTCCACGCCAACAACGGCTGGGTCCTCGTCCGCGGCCAGCGTGCGCCGATCGTCGGCGCGGTGAGCATGGATGGACTGACCGTCGACGTTGGCGAAATCGATGGGGTAACCTACGCCGACGAGTTCGTGCTGATCGGCGGGCAGGGGGCGGACCGAATCGAGGTCGACGAGGTCGCCCGGCAGCGACGGACCATCAACTACGAGGTCACGACCGCGCTGCGCGGCCGTCTCCCCCGCATCCACCTCGGGGCCGACCGCGAGGAGTGAGATGGGACTGCCGATCGAGATCGACGTCTGGCAGGGGCCGATCTCGGAGCTCGAGGTCGATGCCGTCGTCGTCCCCGCCACCGAGACGCTGTTCATGACCACCGGCGTTGCGACGGCGGTGAAGCGCGCGGCGGGCGAAGAGGTGGAGCTGGCGGCGATCCGGCAGGCCCCGGTGGCGGCCGGGACCGCGGTGGTCACCGACGGCGGCCATCTCCCGGCGGCCCACGTCATCCACGCCGTGGCGGTCGGTCACGACCTGCGCCGCGACCGCGAACGCCTGCGAGCTGCGATCCATGCGTCGCTGCGGCTCGCGGCCGGGCTCGAGCTCGATCGGGTGGCGTTCGCGCCGCTCGGTACCGAGCGCGGGGTCTTCCCGCCCGAGGAGGCGGCACCGATCCTGATCGACGCGATCAGCGAGCACGCGAGGCGCAGCGCGCATCCCTCGGCGGCGGTCGTGGCGGTCGGCGCGACCGAGTGGAGTGCGTATCGGGCGGCGCTGGTCGGCGCGGCGACGCGGGCTTGAGAGGCCGACCAGCGGGGCGTTCGAGCCCTGACCCGGCCGGCGAGCCGGCGGCCAGGCTCGCGGCCGCGATCGAACGTCGCGGGCTCGCCGCACCCGCCGCCCTGATCCTCGATGCGCACCGGCCGCTGGTGCCGTTGCTCGGCGCGGCCGCCGCGTTCGTGCGGCCGCTGCTCGGGCCCCTCGGCGCCGGCACGCCGCGCGACGCCATTGAGCTGGTGGAGGATCCGGATGGGCTCG
>DATADA010000024.1:0-3207 GCA_036258775.1 Candidatus Limnocylindria bacterium
ACGCTTGCGTTCACGATCAGCGTCCTTGCGCTGGCGGCCGCCCCGGCGGGCGCGAGCACCCGCGCCGACTTCCGGACCGCGGCCGTGACGGCGCTGTGCGCGCTGGGAGGGACCGCCGCCGCGGACCTGGTGTCGGGCGCCCGCGGATTGGGGCCGGTGCAGGGCGCCCTGCTGATCGGCGCCGGCGTGTGCGTCGGCCTGGTCGGGGCCTGGGGAGTCGGCCTCTCCGGCGCGCGCCCGCTGGTGACGCGGCTCGGCGGGCCACACACGCTGCGGGCGGGCGGCGTCCCGATCGCGGAGCTCGCCGCCCTCGCCGCGATCGTGGCCGCCTTCGCAACGTTCGCCGTGCGCCACCTGCTCATCGATTCGAGCTTCGGCTGGGACGAGTCGGTCTACGCGCTGACGTCGCGACACTGGGTCTTCGGCACGCCGAGCACCGGGTGGGCGGCGCACCGCCCGCCGGGCATGTCGGCCCTGGGCGCCGTGTCGATCCTGTTCAGCGAGGACGAGGTCGCGTTCCGGGCGTGGGGCGTGCTGTTCGGGATCGGCGGGATCGTCGCCGGCTGGCTGGTGGCGCGGTCCATCGGCGGCGGTGTGGCAGGGCTGGTGGCGGCCGCAGGAATCGGCTCGGTCTGGCGCTTCCAGGCCGACGCGGCGCGGTTCCTGACCGATGTGCCCGCGACCGCGCTGCTCCTCCTGCTCACCTGGTGGCTGTGGCGAGCGTCGCGAGCCGCCGAGCTGCCGCGGGCGTTCCTGATCGTCGCTCCGCTCGTCGCGGTGAGCTTCTACGTCCGATACGGCGCCGCGGTGCCGCTCGTCTTCCTGGGCATCACCGCGCTGATCGTCTCGTGGCGCACGTACGTCCGCAGCTGGCGGACGGTGCTGGCCACCCTCGCGGCCGCCGGCGTGATGCTGCTGGGGCACGTCGTGCCGGCGATCCGGATGACCGGCTCGCCGTGGGGCGTCGCCCTCGGCGCCCGGGATCTGGCCGCGCCCACCCATCCGGGTGCGGCGCTCGAGTCGTACCTGGCGGGCCTGCCGGACCACCGCCTGGCGGGGACCGCGGCGGCGGTGCTCATGGTCCTCGGGGTGATCGGCTGGCTGGTGGCGCTCCTGTCTGCGATGGCCCGACGTCGCAGCACGCCGCTTGCGGCCGGGATGACGCTCCTCTGTCTTCCGGCGCTCGCCGTCTTCCTCGTGCTGGGCTGGGTCGCCCTGCCGCAGGTGCGGTACATCTTCTTCTCGATCGCGGCGCTGATCTGCGCGGGCGGCGTGGCGGTCGCGATGGCGCTGCGCTGGGCGCCGCATCGCTGGCGGACGGCGCTGGGTGCCGCCGCCGTGACGATCTCGGCGGTGGCGATGGTCGACCAGGGTCTGCTGAGCGTCGCCATCGGCGCGGCCGACGCACCGGGTCGGGACGACGTCCGGCGGGCCGGCCTGGCCATCCGCGCCGATGCCGACGGACGGCCCTGCGCGGCACTGACCCACATCCCGCCGATCATCACCTGGTACTCCGGCTGCGCGTCCCACGCCTTCGGCCGGCCGGCGCAGCCCGGGCGGGAAGCGGCGCTCGAGGGCGTGTCCCGCGGCTACCTCGTGCTGTACCAGGGGGGTCCCGGCAGCTCACTTCCGTTCGGCGCGGTCCGCGAGGGATACATCGCGCTGGCCGACGAGGAGCCGGTGGCGGTGATTCGCGATCTCAGCAGCGGCAGGATCGACGTGACCGTCTACCGCCTCCGAGAGCCGGACACCGGCGCATCGTTCGTGCCGCGCGGGGGGCGGCGGGGACCGGGCGGCTAGCCGGTGGCGTCCGGCACGCCGAGTAGCGAAGGGAGGATGCTCCCGAAGAAGTAGCCGACGATGCCCGCCACGGCGCCGATGACCAGCACCTCGAGGCCGGACCACACCGCGTTGCGACGCGTCCAGCGCGCCTTGACGACGCCGATGCCGAACAGCACCAGCAGGGTGGCGACGACCGAGACGTAGATCGACGGGCCGATCGGGAGCAGCAGGTGCGGCAGGAGGGGGACGAGCGCCCCGGCGCCGAACGCGCCACCCATGATGAGCGCGCCCTGGAGGGGCGAACCGGCCCCGATCTCGACCGACAGGCCGAGCTCCTTTTCGACCATCGTCTTGAGCAGCACCTCGGGATGACCCGCGATCGTATGCGCGATGCGCGCCGCCTCTCCCCGCGGCAGTCCGTCCTCCTCGAGCATGTAGGCGATCTCGGCCTCGGCCTCCCCGGGGCGCTCGTCGACCTCCTCGCGCTCGCCGGCGATCTGCGCCTCGAAGATCTCGCGCTGGCTCTTGCTCGACAGGTACTCGCCGGCGGCCATGCTGAAGATCCCGGCCAGCCCGGACGCGATCCCGGCGACGAGCACCGGGAATCGGTCACCCGTCGCACCCGCCACGGTGCTGACCACAGCGAGGGTGCTCACCAGCCCGTCCTGGGCGCCGAAGATCGCCTCCCGGATCTCGCCGAGCAGGCTGGCCTTGCGTCGCTCCTCGGCGAGGTGCCCGCGGATCCAGCCCCGGTCGAACTCGTGCGCATCCAGCTCGGCCCGGACCGCCTCGTCGGCCATCGCCTCCGCGATGTCGTGCTGCATGCCGCGATGCTACCCGGCCGACGCCGATGGACGTCCCGGGCACGCGGGAACGATGCGGTCCCCGCCGGCGTCCCACTCGGACCAATCCATTCGAGGGAAGGACCATGTCACGCCAGCCAGGGGTCGGCTCGTCCGGCCGACCGGGCCGCGCCGCCACCGCGCTCGTGTTCATTCTCGTCACCGTGCTCCTGGCCGCCTGCGCGGCGGCCGGCTCCGCACCGTCCGCCGCGCCGGCCGGCGCTGGGCCGGCGATGCGCGGGACGGCAGATCAGGCGGCCGGTGCGGGCGGTGGTGAGAGCGGCGACGAGGCCGCGGAGGGTGCGGGTGGCCAGGGCGCGGCGCCGGGTTCCGGCTACGAACCCGGTGGCGAGCCGATGGCGCAGCTCGCCGAGCGCCGCGTCGTCAAGACCGGCGAGGTGACGCTCGAGGTGGGCAACGTGGCCGAGGCGCTGGGTCGCGTGCGCGCCGTCGCCGCCGAGCTCGGCGGGTATGTCGGCGGCTCCCAGGCCGGCACGCTCGAAGACTCGGCGTCCCTGACGGTGCGCGTGCCGGCGGACCGCTTCGACGACGCGCTGGCCCAGCTCCACGAGCTCGACGGCGA
>DATADA010000025.1:0-1941 GCA_036258775.1 Candidatus Limnocylindria bacterium
CGCGCGCCGTGCGAGTGCTGCTGCTCGTGCTCGGCGCTGGAGCGCTCGCGGTGGTCGTCATCGTCTGGCTCCGCGTCGCCGCGTTCAACGACGCCGTCTCGACCGCGTCGGCCTACTCCACGGCGCTGCTCGGCCCGCTCAACGGCGACGGGCGGGTCAACGTGCTGATGCTCGGCTACGGTGGCCCCGAGCAGAACGGCGGCCAGTCGCTGAGCGACTCGATCAACATCCTCTCGATCGACCCGGCGAGCGACACGACGACGCTCATCGCGGTCCCCCGCGACCTGTGGGTGGAGGGCGTTGGCGAGATGCCGGGGAACGGGAAGGTGAACCAGGCGTTCGCCATCGGCTACGGGGAGGGCGGGGTCGAGGGGGGAGCGAGCCTCTCGGCGGAGGTCCTGAGCGAGGTGACCGGGCTCGACGTCGAGCACTGGATGGCGATCGACTTCGCCGGCTTCCACGAGATGGTGGACGCCGTGGGTGGGGTCACCATCGACAACCCGACGGCGTTCGCGTACACCACCTACGAGCCGGCGCACGAGGCGGGGATCTGGAACGGCGGCGAGTTCCCGGCGGGACGGCTCCACCTCGATGGCGACGAGGCGCTCGCGTACGCCCGCGCCCGCTACACGAGCGTGCCGGAGGAGTCGAGCGACTTCGCGCGTTCGATTCGCCAGCAGCGGATCATGGCCGCCCTGCAGTCGAAGCTGGGGAGCGGAGGATTCAGCTCGATCGGGCCGGGTCTCGCGGTGATGAGCGCCCTCGAGGGCCGGCTGACGACCGACCTCTCGGCCATCGACCTGTTCCTGCTCTCCGGTCACCTCGACGTCGATCGCCGCCTGACGCTGCCGGAGGACGAGGTGCTGCGCGCGACGGTGAACACCGCCGGCGAGTACATCCTCATCCCCGTCGACTGGTCGGGGCCGGGGCAGTACGGGCTCGTTCACCAGTACCTGGCCGAACGCCTCGCCGAGCCGGACGACGCCGGCGCCGAGGCCGGCAGCGGGTGATCGACCGGCCGCTCACGGCGTCGGACTTCCCGGCGTTCGTGCGCGGCGCCGTCCAGCACGGCTGGAAGTACGTCAGCGGCCGGTATCGCTGGACGGCGGGCGTCACCGCCGTCATCCGGAACGAGGCCGGCGCGGTGCTCGTCGCGCGGACCGCCTACCCGCCGAGGCGCTGGAACCTGCCCGGTGGCCGGGTCGAGCGGGGCGAGCGGCCGCAGGCGGCGCTCGTCCGCGAGATCCTGGAGGAGACCGGGCTCGAGGTGCGCGTCGGCCGGCTGCTCGTGGTCCAGCAGCTGATCCGCGACAACGTCACCCTCGTCTTCGGCTGCGAGCGGCTCGGCGGCGAGCTGCGCCCGGCTCCCGCGGAGATCCGCGCGCTGGCGTGGTGCCCCGCCGACCGTATCGACCGGCTGCCGGAGCCGCTCGGCGCGACGGTCCGTGACGCGCTCCGGGCCGACGCCGAGGGCACCGTCCGCTATCGGTCCTAGAATCGAGGGGTGACCCCCACTCCGCCCGGTGCGGAGCGAGACGCGCGGCTCCGCGCGGTGACCGCCCGGCTGCCTACCCGGCCCGGCGTCTATCTGATGAAGGACGCGGCCGGGCGGGTGCTGTACGTCGGGAAGGCCGACTCGCTGCGTCATCGGGTGCGCAGCTACTTCGGCTCGAAGACGGCGCTCGACAGCCGAATCCTGCGCATGACGGAGCAGGTCACGGACGTCGACTACATCCTGACCGATACCGTCAGCGAGGCGTTCCTGCTCGAGAACAACCTGATCAAGGAGCACCGGCCGCGCTTCAACGTCCGGCTCCGCGACGACAAGACCTACCCCTTCGTGAAGATCACCCTCGGGGAGGACTTCCCGCGCATCGTCAGGACGCGGAAGCTCGCGCGTGACGGCAGCCGCTACTTCGGCCCGTATGCCTCGGCCACGAG
>DATADA010000026.1:0-3552 GCA_036258775.1 Candidatus Limnocylindria bacterium
CTGCGCGAGGTGAAACGCCTCCCGGCCCCACATCAGGAACAGGCTCGCGAAGAGCATCCCCATCCCGTAGAGCGGGACGAGCGTGAGGAAGAAGACGAGCGCCAGGAGGAGCGGCTGCTCGATCTGGTACTGCACGCCGTAGAGCAGCGAGCCGACGCCGATCACCCCCAGTGCACGGCTGCTGGTCAGGACCAGCCCGCCGATGGCCATGCCGACCAGCACGCTCATCAGGTGCATCGGCGCGGTGAAGTAGAGCTCCAGGTTGCCCTGGTCCTTCTCCCAGTAGAACTGCGCGGCCATCATCCACACCACGTTCAGCCAGAACGCGGTCATCGCCCCGCCGAGGACGACGAAGCCGATGTACTCCTCGGGCGCCGCGAGCGCGCGATACACGAAGACGAACGCGCTCACCGCCAGGAACGGCAGGAAGATCTCGAAGAAGACCCACGACGGCTCCCGCATCAGGCTGATGATGCGCGGGAAGGCGCGCCCCAGCACCGCCCGGAGGTTCACGCGGACGACGCGGCCCGTCGACCACTCCGCGGCTTCCCGGACGGTGCCGGAGCGGACGCGGGCGTAGCCGCTCACCGGGGCCGCGTCCCGGCGTCGGGCGTCTCCTCCGACAACCCGCGGCCGACGAGCTCGACGAAGACGTCCTCGAGGCTGGGCTCCTGCTTCTGCAGCCCCACCAGGTGCGCCCCGCGCTCCGCCACGGCGCTCACGACGCCGGTGAGCGCCGAGTCGTCCGCCAGGCAGACCTTCAGCGCGATGCGCGGCGCACCGGCGCCGTCGCCCGTGGCGTCGCCATCGGCGCGCACCGCCGAGAGGACGCCGGGCAGCGTCGCGAACGAGGCCAGCGCCTCGCCGTCCGGCACATCCCGTCCGTCTGCGCCGGGCAGCCGATCCAGCTCGATCCGGAAGATCGACTCCGCCTGCACGCGCCGGCGCAGATCGTCCGGCGTCCCGAGGGCGAGGATCCGCCCGCGGTCCACGATCGCGATCCGGTCGCAGAGCTGCTCCGCCTCGACCATGTAGTGAGTCGTGAGCAGCACCGTGCGGGCCGGCGCGGCCGCGCGCCAGGCGAGCGTGTGCTCCCTCAGGTCCCGGGCCGCGCTCACGTCGAGGCCCAGCGTCGGCTCGTCGAGGAACAGGACCCACGGGTCGTTGAGCATCCCGCGCGCGAAGTTCAGCTTCTGTCGCTGGCCCGTCGACAGGGTCCGGACCTTCTGGTCGCGCTGCTCGGGGAGCCCGACGATCTCGATCAGCTCGTCGACCCGACGCCACCCCTCACCGATCGGCAGCCCGTAGAACTGGCTGAACATCCACAGCTGCTCCCGGACGGTGAGCAGGCCGTACCCCGACTGCTCGCCGCCGGCGACCATGTTGATGACGCGCCGGATCTTCGTGGTCTCGTGGACGACGTCGAAGCTGGCGACGCGCGCGGTGCCGGCGGTCGGCAGGAGCAGCGTGGTGAGGATCTTGATGAGGGTCGTCTTGCCCGCCCCGTTCGGGCCGAGCAGCCCGAAGTACTCGCCGGGGTGGACCTCGAGGTCGACGCCGGCGAGCGCGGTGACGGGCTTCGGCTTCGCCTTGTAGACGCGCGTCAGCGCGCGCGTCTCGATGGCGAGGTCGGGGATACCGGAGGACATGACGGACTCACGCGACGTGGCGGCGGTGGGGCGGTGCGTACGGCCGAGGCTCGCGCGAGGGGCTGGCGGCTCGGGTCGGCAGGAACGCGCGGCGAGTGCCATCGTAGCACCCGGCCCTCGCCGGAGGAGTCGGTGCGGGTGTCGCGCGGTGCTCGCGGGCCACGGGGTAAACCGAACAGGCGTTCGTATCGATCCCGAGACTGCTAGCATGGCCTGACCGATGCCTTCCGACCGGATCGTCGTGCGCGGCGCGCGCGAGCACAACCTGAAGAACCTCGACGTGGAGATGCCGCGCGACCGGCTGATCGTGATCACCGGCCTGTCGGGCAGCGGCAAGAGCAGCCTCGCCTTCGACACGATCTACGCCGAGGGACAGCGCCGCTACGTCGAGTCGCTGAGCGCCTACGCGCGCCAGTTCCTGGGCCAGATGGAGAAGCCGGACGTCGACCAGATCGACGGCCTCTCCCCGGCGATCAGCATCGACCAGAAGGGCGCGTCGCGGAACCCGCGCAGCACGGTAGGCACGGTGACCGAGATCTACGACTACCTGCGCCTGCTCTTCGCCCGGATCGGCCGCATGCACTGCCCCGTCTGCGGCCGCGAGATCAGCCGCCAGACGGTGGAACAGATCGTCGATCGCGTGTACGAGCTGCCCGAGGGGACCCGGCTCATGGTCCTGGCGCCGCTGGTGCGCGACCGGAAGGGGGAGCACGAGAAGGTGCTCGCCGGTGCCCGGCAGGCCGGCTTCGTCCGCGTCCGGGTCGACGGCGAGGTGCGCGACCTCGATGACGAGATCAGCCTCGACAAGAAGTACCGTCACTCGGTCGAGGTCGTCGTCGACCGGCTCGTCGTGCGCCACGGCTCCGAGGACGACGCCGATGGCGTGCGGCCGGACGCGGCGCGCATGGCGGACAGCATCGAGACGGCGCTGCGCCTTGCCGACGGCGTCGTGGTCGTCAACCTGCCCGATGCGCCGGAGCGGGAGCGCGACCGGCTCTACTCCGAGCGCTATGCCTGCCCGGAGCACGGCGGCTCGTTCGAGGAGCCGGCGCCGCGCAACTTCAGCTTCAACTCCCCGCACGGCGCGTGTCCGGAGTGCACCGGCCTCGGCAGCCGGCTCGAGATCGACGCCGAGGTGGTCATCCCCAACCCGGGGCTGACCATCGACGAGGGCGCCATCGACCCGTGGCGGCGCATCTTCCTCAACGACTCGTGGACGGCGAAGATCGTCGCCGCGGTCGCCCGCCACCACGGCTTCGCGACCGACGTCCCGTTCCGCGACCTGCCCGACTGGGCGCGGCAGATCGTCCTGCACGGCAACGGCGGGGAGCGCGTCCAGGTCGAGTGGCGCTCGCGGCACGGCACCGTGCACCGCTTCCGATCGACGTACGAGGGGGTGATCCCGAACCTCGAGCGCCGCTACCGGGAGACGAACTCCGAGGGCGTCAAGGCCGAGATCGAGCGCTACATGACCACCAAGCCGTGCCCGACCTGCGGGGGGATGCGGCTCAAGCCGGAGTCGCTGTCGGTCACCGTGGCGGAGAGGAACATCATCGACGCCACCCGGCTGACGGTGACCGATGCGCTCGCCTGGTTCGGGCAGCTCCCCGCGCGCCTGACCGACCGCGAGAACCAGATCGCGCGCCAGGTGCTCAAGGAGATCCGCTCGCGGCTCGGCTTCCTCGTCGACGTCGGGCTCGACTACCTGACGCTCGACCGCGCCTCCGGGACGCTGAGCGGCGGCGAGGCGCAGCGCATCCGTCTCGCGACGCAGATCGGGTCGAGCCTGATGGGCGTGCTCTACATCCTCGACGAGCCGTCGATCGGGCTCCACCAGCGGGACAACGCCCGGCTGATCGCCACGCTGGAGCGACTCCGCGACCTCGGGAACACGCTGATCGTG
>DATADA010000027.1:0-9644 GCA_036258775.1 Candidatus Limnocylindria bacterium
CCGGCCGGGTCGAGCACCGCGGGCAGCCCCGAGGCGGCCAGGTTGCCGAGGACGATCCGCCCGGGGAGCGGCAGGCTGCTCGATCCGACCGGCGCCCACGCCGCCAGGGACGCCGGCGAGCTGAACAGCACGTTCACGCTGCCGCCGTTCGAGTCGCGCGCGAGCATGACGGCGATCTCCACCTCCTCCGCGTCGCTGACCGCCTGCTCCAGCGCCCGGCGAGCCCCCTCACCGGTCCCCGGCCCCAGCGGGAGGAGCAGGGTCGCCGAAGCCAGCGTGCGATAGAAGTGGAGGATGGCTCCGGCATCTCCGTCGGCGCGGTCCTGCGCCGCGCGGGCCGCCTCGGCCGCCTCGTAGATCGCCGCCGCGCTCGTCTCGAGCGAGCCGGTCGGCACCGAGCGGTCGTGCGAGCCGGGCGCCGGTCGGTCCGCCGGGCCCGGCGGCTCGCTCCACCCCGACGGCCGCGCCTCGCTCATCGGCCCTCGTTGTCCAGGATGCCGACGATCTGGAACCATGCCGGCTCGTCGAGCGGGTTCTCGTGGAGCGTCATGCCGAGATGGCCCATGACCGCCTGCGACGCGGCGTTGTCGCGCTCGGTCGTGGCGACGATGCGGTACACGCGCAGCGGCCCGAACGCGAAGTCGACCAGCGCCCGGGCGGCCTCGGTCGCGTAGCCGCGGCCCCGACGCTCCGTGTGCAGGTGGTAGAAGAGGCCGACCTCGGGCCGGTCGTGCGTGCGGGGCGCGGACCGGTCGCGGCCGCTCTCCACCGGCCGCAGCTGGTCGAATGGCCCGTAGGCGGGGACGAGCCCGGCGAGCCCCACCAGCTCGCCGCTGTCGCGCAGCACGACCGCGCGGTCGCCGTAGGGGGGCTGGCCCAGCTCGGCGAGCACCACCGCGTTGAGGGCGCCGTGCCGGACGTAGCGCTCGGTGGCCTCCCGGCCGGCGGCGTCGTGCACCTCGAGGACGGCAAGGACCGCCTCGAGATCGCCCTCCTCGAAGGGGCGGACGATGAGCCGCTCGGTCTGCAGCGGCGGCATGTCCGTCACCGGCTCACATCCGGAACACGCCGAAGCGCGTCTCGGCGATCGGCGCGTTGAGCGCCGCGCTGATCCCGAGCGCCAGGACGCGACGCGTGTCGAGCGGGTCGATGACGCCATCGTCCCACAGCCGGGCGGTCGAGTAGTACGGCGAGCCCTCGCGCTCGTACTTGGCGAGGATCGGTGCCTCGAAGGCGGCTCGCTCCTCGTCGGAGCGGAACTCGCCGCGCACCGTGGACAGGACCCTGGCCGCCTGCTGGCCGCCCATGACGCTGATCCGCGCGTTCGGCCACATCCACAGCTGGCGCGGGCCGTAGGCACGCCCGGCCATGCCGTAGTTCCCCGCGCCGAAGCTGCCGCCGATGATGACCGTGAACTTCGGCACGGCGGTGGTGGCGACCGCAGTGACCAGCTTCGCACCATCCCTGGCGATCCCGCCGGCTTCGTACTCGCGCCCGACCATGAATCCCGTGATGTTCTGGAGGAATATGAGCGGCACGCGGCGCTGGCTGGCGAGCTGGATGAAGTGGGCGCCCTTCAGCGCGCTGCTGCTGAACAGGATGCCGTTGTTGGCCAGGATCCCGACCGGGTAGCCCCAGATGCGGGCGAAGCCGCACACCAGCGTCTCCCCGTACCGCTCCTTGAACTCGTGGAACTCGCTGCCGTCGACGAGGCGGGCGATCACCTCGCGCACGTCGTACGACTGCCTCGCGTCGGCGGGAATCGCCCCGTACAGCGTCTCCGGCTCGGCGCACGGCTCGCGCGGCTCTGCGAGCTCCCAGGGCGGCTCGGGACGCCTCCGGCCGAGGTTGCGGACGATCGATCGGCCGATGGCGAGCGCGTGCTCGTCGTCGAGCGCGAAGTGGTCGGCGACGCCCGAGCGGGTGGTGTGCACCTCTGCGCCACCGAGCTCCTCGGCGCTCACCTCCTCGCCGGTCGCTGCCTTCACCAGCGGTGGCCCGCCGAGGAAGATCGTGCCGGTGCCCCTCACGATGACGGTCTCGTCGCTCATCGCCGGCACGTAGGCGCCGCCGGCGGTGCACGAGCCCATCACCAGCGCGATCTGCGGCACGCCGGCGGCCGAGAGGCGGGCCTGGTTGTAGAAGATCCGGCCGAAGTGGTCGCGGTCGGGGAAGACCTCGTCCTGCAACGGCAGGAAGGCGCCGCCGGAGTCGACCAGGTAGAGGCACGGGAGCGCGTTCTCGAGCGCGATCTCCTGCGCCCGGAGGTGCTTCTTGACCGTCATCGGGTAGTAGGTGCCGCCCTTGACGGTGGCGTCGTTGGCGACGACCACGCACTCGACGCCCTCGATGCGCCCGATCCCGGTCACGATCCCGGCGCCGGGCGCCTCGTCGTCGTAGAGGCCGTCTGCGGCCAGCGGGCTCAGCTCGAGGAAGGCGCTCCCCGGGTCGATGAGCCGGTCGAGCCGCTCGCGCACGGGCAGCTTGCCGCGCGACCGATGGCGCTCGATGCTGCGCGCGTCCCCCGCCGCACCGCGCTCGGCGACCGCGCGCGTCCTGGCGCGCAGCTCGTCGACGAGCGCCCGCATGGCGCGCTCGTTCTCGACGAACGCGTCCGAGCCTCGGTCGATCGAGGAGCGCAGGACCGCCATCGCGGTCGATTATCGCCGGGTGCCGGCCCCCGATCGGCGCCGCCGCGGCGTGCAACCCTGTTGCACGTTCGCCGGGGATCAGGCGAGGGAGACGAGCGAGACGAGCTGAGTGATGTAAGCCGTGTTCACGATCACGACGCTGACGACGTGCTCGAACGGCGGCTCGGCGGTGTGCAGGATGTAGGCGTCGGTCAGCGGCAGGAAGCGGTGGCCGCGGTAGAGGTGCGGCCCCGGCTCGCCGCCCGGTGGAAGGTGGACGTTGCCCGTCACGTTGAACGGCCCGGCCGACAGGGCGACTCGCCGCAGGCGGCGGTGAAGGCGGAGCTGCCGGCTGGCACGCCACTCGGGCGGCATGGCCAGGATCACCGCGTCGGTCGGTAGCGACTCCCACTCCGCTTCACCGCCCTCCGGCGTGGAGGCCGTGCTGTCGAGCGGCAGGGGGCTGGGGCGCCACAGCCGCAGCTCGCTGCTCGAGTTGAGCAGGTCGGTCACCCGCTGGCCGTTCGGCGCCAACCATCCGACGATGCGCGAGGCCGCGGTGTACAGCTCGATCGGCGCGAGCTCGGGCGCCAGTGCGACCGCGCTGCTGCCGCTCGTCGCGGTCGCGGCGGAGCCACGGCGCCAGTTCCAGAACGTCACGTTGCCTCCTCGGCGGGCGCGGTCACCGGGGAGCGACCAGCGCGGCAACGTTAGCGACGCCCCCTGGCACGACCAACTGCCCGAGCGTCGCCCTCGCCGTCCCCGACAGTACCAGTCCGATGGTGCCAGTCGGCAACGGCGCCGCGCCTGGTCGGGCTGGTGCACCGGCCGCCGATCGAGTACAAACCCGGCGTGCCCCTCGCGCGCTCCCGGCTCGTACCGCTCCTGATCGCCGCCGGCCTGCTGCTGGCCCTCGCGGTCGGGTCGGTGCTGGCCGGTCCGCTGGCCGCTCCCTCGGACCGGGCACAGCTCGCCTCGAGCCACGAGCCGCAGCCGTCCGTCGCCGGCGAGCGCGAAGGCGGCGAGGAGAACGAGGTCGACGAGCCCGAGCTCGCCGAGGGCGAGGCACTCACAGACGACGCGGTGGCGCGCCTCGTCGAGCGGCTCGCGGCGGCCGGGATAACGGCGAGCCCGGACGATCTGCGCCAGCTCGCCGCAGCGCACGGCGCCGGCGGCGCGGTCCGGATCCTGGCGTGGGAGGGGGCGGGCGCGGACCGTGCCGAGGTGATCAGGCTCCGCGGCGAGGGGCTCGGCTGGGGTCGGATCGCCCGGGACCTGAACGCCGCCAACCCGGACCTCGGCCTGCACCCCGGCATCGGCCGCATCATGAGCGCGGGGCGAGGGCAGGGCCGCCAGGGACCCTGAGGCGCGGCCGACCGGGACGCCGCCCTTTGCCCGGCGGCGTGAACTCCCCGATACTGGCCGTGCCATGACCAGCACGCCAGCCGAGTCGCTCGTCGGGGCCGCTCCGGAGGGGATGCCGGAGCCCGATCTCGTCCCGCCCCAGATCGCCCGCGGGGGCGACCCCTTCGCGGCGCTCCGGATCGTCCACTTCCTCAGCCGGCTCCGGCGCAATGCCACGCACCAGCTCCGCGACGTGGTGGCCGCGTTGAACGCCGCCTACCTGGACTGGGCGTTCGACGAGAAGGTCGTCCTCGCCCAGATCGTCCAGCTGCAGGCGAACTGGTCGATCAGCTTCCACGGCGAGGAGCGGATCGTGCTCGACCGCAACGAGCGCGGCCACACCCTCATGATCGTCGATTCGTCGCGGATGACCGCCTTCTTCGTGGCCGAGGCGCGGAAGCTCGTCGGCGCGTGCGAGGACGAGCAGCGCCGCTTCACCCTCGGCGACGGCATCAGCCCCGACTGGTAGCCGGGCGACCGTCGCGGGCACCCGGGAGCCTCAGCGCAGCTCGCGCACCCTGCGGTCGGGTCCGATCACGAGCAGCTGGTCGCCATCGGCGATCCGCTCGTCGGGCGCCGGGTTCACGATCACCGAACGGCCGCGCACGATGGCGAGCGGCGTCAGCTCGTGCCGCTCCTTGAGCGCCAGCTCGCGCAGCGTCCGGTTCACGAACCGGGCCGGGGGTCGCAGCTTCTCGACGCCCAGCCCCGGCGTCAGCTCGAGGTACTCGATCACGTTCGGCGCGCCGAGCGTCCGCGCCAGCTGCGTCCCGAGCTCGCGCTCGGGGAAGACGATCCGGTCGGCGCCGACGCGTTCGAGGATGGCGCCGTGAAGGTAGCTCCCCGCCTTCGCGATCACCTCCCGCACGCCGAGCCGCTTCAGCACGGTGGTGGCGAAGATCGACGGCTCGGGGTCGCTCATGGCCACGACCGCGACGTCGAATTCGGCGGCTCCCGCGGCCGACAGCGCTCGCTCGTCGGTCGCGTCCAGCTCGAGCGCACGGGTCAGGTCGCCGGCGACCTCGTTGACGACCGCCTCGTCGCGGTCGACGCCGAGCACCTCGTGCCCGAGCCGCTCCAGCTCGCGGGCGACCGAGCTGCCGAACCGCCCGAGGCCGATCACGATCACCTGCTCAGCCATCGGCGGGCACCTTAGCCGATGCGAACCGCCTCGACCGCGCCGCGCACCGCCGCCGGGCGCTGGCGCGCCGCGAGCGCCAGGACCAGGGTCAGCGGGCCGAGGCGGCCGATGAACATGGTGAGCGCCACCAGGACGCGAACCGGCGGCGACAGCTCCGGGGTGATCCCGGTGCTGAGCCCGTTCGTTCCAAAGGCCGAGACGGTCTCGAAGGTCGCGTCGAGGAACGGCTGGCGGCTGGCGATGTTGGTCCCGACGGCCGCGGTGAAGACGAAGGCGATGGCGACGAGCGCGACGGAGAGGGCGCGGTAGACGACGACGTGCGGGATCCGCCGCCCGAAGGCCTCGGCCGACGGCCTGCCGCGCAGCTCGGCCACGATCGCCACCAGCAGGACGACGAAGGTCGTCACCTTGATCCCGCCCGCGGTGGCGCCGGATGCTCCGCCGATGAACACGAGTGCCCCGATGACGCTGAGCGTCGCGTCGTGAGCCTGGCCGAGCGGCGCCGTCGCGAACCCACCGGAGCGCGCCGAGACCGAGGTGAAGACCGCCTCGGCCACGCGCTGGCCCGGTGGCGCGTCCCCGAACGTCGCCCGGTTGCCCCACTCGAGGGCGCCGATCATGGCCGCTCCGCCGATCAGCAGCACGATCCAGGTGACGATGACGAGCTTCGTCTCGAGCGCCAGCCTGGCCCACTTGCGCTTGCGCCATATGTCGGCAGCGATGACGTAGCCGATCGCGCCCAGCGTGATCAGCATCCCCAGCACCCCGAGCAGCAGCGTCTCGCCGGCGTACGGCTCGAGGCTGGCGAAGTTGCCGGTGAGGTCGAACCCCGCGTTGTTGAAGGCAGAGATCGAATGGAAGAGACCCCACCACGCCGCCTCCGGCGGCGAGGCGCCCGGCGTCCGCAGCAGGTACCAGGCGGCGAGCACGACCATCCCCGCCGCGACGACGACCAGCACGTACTTCGCCGTCCCGCGGACGATCGACGCCACGTCGCCGAGACGGGCCACGCCCACCGATTCGGCGACCTCGATCCGCTCCGACAGCCGCGTCCGGCGCCTTACGCCGAGCAGCAGCAGCAGGCTCGCGCCGGTCATGAACCCGAAGCCGCCGGCCTGCATCAGGACGACGAGCACCGCGTGGCCGAAGCCGCTCCAGTGCTCGGCCGTGTCCACCACCACCAACCCGGTGACGCAGACGGCCGAGGTGGCGGTGAAGAACGCGTCCACCGGCGAGGTGGCCGTGCCGTCGGCCGCCGCCAGCGGCAGCGAGAGCAGCAGCGTGCCGACGAGGATCGCCGCGGCGAAGCCGAGGAGCAGCGCGGCCGCCGGGGAGATGAATCGCCGCCGGCGCCGCGGCGGGTTGACGGAGATGACGACGGGCGGGGTCCGCGCCAGGCGGACGCGCCGGTCCCCGGGGCGCCGCTGGGTCACGGGGCGCGGGGCGGGCGGTGGATCAGACCCGGTCGGCGGCCCCTGCCGATTCGCTCCCGACCGTCATCGGCTCGGGCGCGGCGACGGCCGCTGGCGGGGTCGCCATCGGCTGGGCGGCTCGCCGCGGCTTCGGCCGGAACGGTGAGGTTTCGGGGACGACCGGGCCACCGGCCTCGACGACGTCGCCGCGGCGGTAGGCCTCCCACACAGCGAAGACGGTGTCGCGGTGTGGCCGGATCCGGCAGTGTTCGTCGCGGTTGCCCATCTCGTCGCAGTAGCCGAGCGGGATGCACTTCGGGGCCAGGAACGAGCCGAAGAACGGCGAGACCCGGAAGATCTCGTGCCGAATCTGCTTGAAGAGCTGGCGAATCTCCCACTGCGCCATGGTGCACAGTCGCAGCCCGGACATGTGGATCAGCTGGCGCAGGTTGACCGTCATGATGAGGTTGGTCTGCATCGCGTTCGGGAAGATGAAGCGCGCATCCTCTGCCGGCACCTCGGCCTGCAGCAGCTGGCCGTACAGCTCGAGCGCGCCGTCGATCGCCGCCTGGAAGCGCTCGGCCAGCTCGTCGGGCAGGTCGCCCTTGGCGATGGAGTCGGGGACGGTGTAGTTGTCGCGCTTCTTGAAGGCGACGTAGCGCTGGCTCTGCTGGTCGAACGCGACGCCGGCGCGATGGCGCACCAGCTGATGCGAGAGCGTCCGCGTCACCCCGCTGATGGCGAACGTGAAGTTGACGTGCTCGATGGTCGACCCGTGCCCCGACTCGATCACCTTGCGGACGAGGCCCTGCTGCTTCTCGTCGGCGACCTGCCGGCTCACCGCCCGGTCCCAGATCTGGTCGGGGAGCTGCTCCGAGTAGCAGGTCCGGCAGGCGGTGTAGATGAGGGGCAGGTAGTACTCCTCGACGATCTCGCGCGTCGGGAAGATGAGCCTGGCGGAGAGGGCGGGTGCGGAGGACATCGGCCGGCCGAGGATACCACGCGGACCGCCGCATGGCACCCCCTTATCCACAACATGTAGCGTTGTGGATAACCGCTCGCCCGTATCTTGTACGGTTGAGGCTCCGCGCTATACTCCGCCGCCGTGCCCGATCCCGGCCGCGCGGTCATGTCGAAGGCGGCCTTCCTGGCCGCCACCGATGAGCTGATCGCGGACGGCGAACGCCTCGCGGACGCGCCTGACTGGGACGGCTTCCGCGATTGGTTGCTCCGCAGCGACGCTCTGCTCGAGCGGGTGTGGGGGCGGATGGACCGCTATCACCTGGCCTGGCTCAACGTGGGGCGCGACGCGGCGCCACCCGGCTCGCCGATGGACGAGGCGGGCCAGCGTCGCTTCATCGCCGAGGTGGCACGCGCGAAGCTCGCCGTGCTGCGTACGATGAGGACCTCCGTCGAGCGACAGGGCTGGACCCTTCTCTCCGACGACGAGCCCCGTGGCGAGAAGGAGGAGCGGTGAGCTATCGCGCCCCCGACCTGCGAGGCGGCCTCGCCGCCGTCCTCGCCCATCCCGACGACGAGACCTTCGCCTGCGGCGGGGCGCTGGCGCTCGCGCACGACACGGGTGCGGTCACGCGCCTGCTCGTCGTGACGCGCGGCGAGAGCGGGACGCTCTCCGGCGAGCCGGACGACCCGCTGGCGCGCACGCGGGAGGAGGAGCTCATCTGCGCCGCGCGCAAGATCGGCCTGGACGAGGTGTCGATCCTCGACGGCTACGCCGACGGAGCCGTCGCCGAGGCGCCGTTCGACCGCCTCGTCGAGGACGTCGCGGCGTGGCTGGCCGACCGCCGCCCAGCGGCGGTGGTCACCTTCGGCTCGCACGGCGTCACCGGCCACGCGGATCACATCGTGGTCGGCAGCGCCACGCGCTGGGCGGTCGAGCAGCTCGCCGAGAGCGGCATCGCGCCGAACTCGGTGTTCGTCATCTCGCCGGTCTTCGCCCCCGCGGCGCAGCGCTTCGACCTCTCCCCCGAGGAGGCGGCGCCGACGCACCGCATCGATATCACCCCGGTGGTCGGCCGCAAGCTGGCCGCCCTCGAGTGCCACCGCAGCCAGGCCGATGCCGCCGAGGAGATCGCCGCGCTGCGCACCAGCCTCGACGAGCGCGGGACGGTGTACGAGGGGTTCACGCGCGTCCGTCCCAGCGTCCCGCCGCCGCACCCGGTCTTCGACACCCGGCTGCTCTGAGGCGTCGCGGTGCGTGGCGGGGTGCGAGCGGCTCTATCTCTCGTGTGGTGAGGGGTACGACTGCTCCCGGCCGCCGAAGGCGCGTATCTCTCGTGTAGTGCGAGATAGCGCCCGTTTGGGGGCTGGCGGCAGCCGCGCAGGCGTCGTAAGCGTCACGTGGCGAGAGTTACGCGGCATGGCGCCGGGACGCGCTCCCCGCTGCCGGAGCACGCCGACTCGCCGCGCTCCCGGGCCGGCCACTTCCGCGCCCGCGCGCCGCCGCTCTCGCCGCGCTGTGCTCCCCGCCGCCGTGGCGTAGACTGGTCGCATGACGATCGACGCCAACCTCGGCAAGGCCGACGAGGTGATGAGCGCGCTGTACGAGATCCACGACCCGGAGATCGGGATGAGCATCGTGGACCTCGACCTGATCAAGCACATCGAGATCGGCGCGGAGGGCCAACCCACCGAGATCAAGATGGTGCTCACCACGCCGTTCTGCCCGTGGGCGGGGGAGCTCATCCAGGACGTCAAGCAACGCGCCGAGGCGGTCGTCGGTCCGCCGGTGAAGGTCACGCTGCTCGCCGAGCGCTGGGAGCCGCCGCCCGGCCTCTTCTAAGCGCGCCGCCCCGGGCGCCGGGTCAGGCGCGCCGCTATCCCTGTCGGCGCGCGCCGCCGCGCTGGCGGCGCTTGACGTCACCGTCGTCACCGTCGCCGTTGCGCACCTCGTCGAGCACGGCGTGGCGCGCCAGGGAGACGCCGCCCTTCCCGAGCAGCTCGACCGCGCGGGCGACCGCGTCCTCGAGCTGGTCGACGTTGAACGGCTTGAAGACGATCGCGACTCCCTGCTCGGCGAGATAGCCCTGCTGTTCG